>JBLIHD010000257.1:0-3453 GCA_047636335.1 Flavobacterium sp. | reverse complement strand
GGTAATTTAAATTAAGGCAACAAGTCGCCTTGTGTTTTTTCCTGAAACGGTTGTCGAAAATAAATAGACCATTGTTTTTTGAACAATTCAATTATAAGGTTATTTGGATATGCTTTATCTGTAACAAAAATGTAAATTTGTCAAAAAAAGTAATCCTTTTAGTTTTGCAGGTTTAAGTAAACATTTAGTAATAATGAAAAAAAATAAGTATTGTTTTTTTAAAATATTTTTTTTGGTCCTTCTTAGCCAAACGCTAATGTCCCAAACTGATTTTAATAAATTAGATGCACAAGGTGAAAAGCATGGCTCGTGGAAAGGATTTTATGAAGAATCCAAAAGGCTCAGATACGAAGGGACATTTGAGCACGGAAAAGAAATTGGCAAGTTTCAATTTTTCGATGATACCAAGGCAAAATCCATTATAGCAACGCGAGAGTTTAACGCGAAGGATAATACGGCATACACCATCTTCTTTGACCAGTTGAATAACAAAGTGAGTGAAGGTAAAGTGGTCAATAAGTTATTTGAAGGCCCATGGAAGTATTACCATCAGGCTTCTCAAACCTTGATGACTATCGAAAATTATAAAAACGGGAAGCTGGAAGGTTTGCGGTCTGTTTTTTATCCCGGTGGTAATATTGCCGAAGAGACCTATTACAAAAACAATTCTAAAGAGGGCGTTTATAAGAAATATTCCGAAAATGGAATAGTGTTGGAAGAAACGATTTTTAAAAATAATGAATATAGCGGATTGGCAATTTTTAAGGATGCCGTAGGCAATCCAGTATCGAAAGGGCAATTTATAAATGGCAAGAAAGTGGGTGTTTGGCAATTTTTTGAAAAAGGGAAACTAACGAAAGAAACCGATATGAGCAATCCCCAGAACATGTCAAAATCCGCACGCAATTAAGTTTGTGCTTGAACATATACTGCAATAAAACATTGTAACTTTGCAGTCTTGTAAAATTATTAAAGATTTCAAAATGAAACGTGTAGTAGTAGGACTTTCTGGAGGTGTGGATTCGAGTGTTGCCGCTTATTTGTTGCAGCAACAGGGATATGAAGTGATAGGCCTTTTTATGAAAAATTGGCATGATGATTCAGTTACAATTTCCAAGGAATGCCCATGGTTAGAGGACAGTAATGACGCATTGCTGGTAGCCGAGAAATTGGGAATTCCTTTTCAAACGGTAGATTTGAGTGAGCAATACCAGGAAAAAATTGTAGATTATATGTTCAGTGAATATGAGAAAGGGAGAACTCCAAACCCCGATGTTCTTTGTAACCGTGAAATCAAGTTTGACGTTTTCATGAAGATAGCCTTAAGCCTTGGCGCTGATTATGTGGCTACAGGTCATTATTGCAAGAAAAGCGAAATCGAGGTGAATGGCGAAACAGTATATCAACTGCTCGCCGGCGCTGACAATAATAAAGATCAATCTTATTTCCTTTGCCAATTGTCACAAGAACAATTAGCAAAATCATTGTTTCCTATTGGAGAATTGACCAAACCGGAAGTTCGTGAAATTGCTGCACAAATGGAATTGGTGACAGCAGAAAAGAAAGATTCCCAAGGTTTGTGTTTCATAGGAAAAGTGCGTTTACCGGAATTTTTACAACAAAAACTGGAGCAAAAAGAAGGCGCTATAATTCAGATTGATAAAGATCATTTGGTTTATACTCCTGAAAATCAACAAGAATTGTCTGCAAAAGAATCATTATTGTTAGCGTCCAAAAAAACTACATACTCCCCTGAAATGGGTAAGGTGGTTGGAAAACATCAGGGTGCACATTACTTTACAATCGGCCAAAGAAAAGGATTGAACGTAGGGGGTACAACTGACCCTTTGTTTATTATTGCAACAAATGTGGAAACTAATACCATTTACACCGGTTTGGGTAGCCAGCATCCTGGATTGTTTAGAAAGGGACTGTTTATAGAAAGATCAGAAGTGCATTGGATTCGTACCGATTTGGTTTTGGCCAATGGGGAACAAATGGAAGTTATGTTAAGAATACGGTACAGACAACCTTTACAAAAAGCTACTTTGCATCAATTTGAAGACGGAATGTATGTTTCATTTCAAGAACCGCAATCAGCAATAACCGAAGGGCAATTTGCAGCTTGGTATCTCGAAGATGAATTAGTTGGTTCGGGAGTTATTTCTTAGCTTAGTGCCTTAATTTAAAACGCAGAAATGATCTTTGACTTTTGTAATATATATTGTTATAAATATGCATTTTAGCAGTCAGAAATTAGTATTCTAAGGTTCCGTTTAAAGTAATACTTGATTATGAAAAAGGGTTTTCTATTCTTTTATTTATTTCTTACTACAATAGCTTTTTCTCAGGAAGATGCTTGGGTGTATTTTACTGCAAAAAACAATTCACAGCTGTACTACGATTCACCGCTTAAAATGCTTTCTCAGAGATCTTTAGATAGGAGGACAAAGCAAAATATAGCCTTAGATTTAAAAGATATCCCTATTGACCCTTCCTACATAAGTCAGGTAAAATCGGTTTCAGGAATTATTGTGATGGCCAAATCAAAATGGCTCAACTCTATTCATGTCAGAGGAACCCAAACTGCAATAAATTCATTAAAAAATTATGGTTTTGTTAGCAAAGTTGATTTTGCGGACAAATCATTAAACCAAACGGGAAAAATCGCAAAAGCTTTTAAGATAAGCGAACAAAGCAAGACCAAGAAAACGAAAGTAAGTTTCGCATACGGTCAGTCAACAAATCAAATCCATATGCTCAATGGGGATATATTACACCAACAAAACTATACGGGATCTGGAAAGATAATAGCGGTTTTAGACGCTGGTTTTCCTGGAGTCAATACAGCCCAACCTTTCCAAAGACTACTAGCTAACAATCAAATTTTAGGTGGCTACGATTTCGTGTCCAGAAACGCCAATTTTTACAGTGGTAGTTCTCACGGTACCGCCGTGCTTTCTTCCATGGGAGGATATAAAGAAAGTGCATTGGTTGGGACTGCACCAGATGCTTCTTATTACTTATTTATCACGGAAGATGATACCTCCGAAAATCCGGTGGAAGAATCCCTTTGGGTAGAAGCTGCCGAAAGAGCAGATAGTTTAGGGGTGGATATCATAAATACTTCCTTGGGCTATTTTGAATATGATAATGCAGCTTACAATCATACTTACAGTGAAATGAACGGTACTACGGCATTTATGTCAAGGGGAGCCGAAATAGCGTTCAGTAGAGGAATGATTGTCGTCGTTTCTGCCGGTAATGCAGGAAGATCTAGTAATCCGCATATAGCGGTGCCTGCCGATGCAGTTTCGATAATTGCAATTGGTGCCGTAGATTCTGCTAAGGATAGGGCTTCGTTTAGCTCCATTGGTCCCTCTTTCGATAATCGCATAAAGCCGGATGTTATGGCACAAGGAGTTTCTGCCGTTTTATCTAATGAATTTGGAA
>JBLIHD010000256.1:0-3481 GCA_047636335.1 Flavobacterium sp. | reverse complement strand
TACAACAGATGGTTTTGCGTTAAAAAATTGGCAAGAGCGCTTGTTTTTTGAGCGGCTGGAGCGAAAATCAGAACCCATTCACGAGTTGTTGGCGCAAACCAACAATGACTGGGAAGCCGTTTTGTTCTGTCTTTTAGCAAAAAACTTTGGGCTAAATACTAATGGGGATGTTTTCTTTAAAATTGCCAGTTCCATCCCATTTTCAATTATCAGAAAGGAAAGCTTCGAGCAAGAGAATTTAGAGGCGCTATTGTTTGGAAATGCAGGTTTGTTGGATGGAGAAAAGGAAGATCATTACCATAAGGACTTGAAATTTAGGTTTGACTATTTATTGCATAAGTACCAAATAGAAAAATGTTCATTCGAGCCAGTTCAGTTTTTTAAGCATCGACCGGATAATTTTCCGACAATTCGGCTTTCGCAGTTGGCTAGTTTATACCATATCGAACAAAATCTGTTTTCTAAAATAAGTACAATTGGTTCTCTCGCGTCCATTTATGCTCTGTTTAAAATTCACCCTTTAGATTATTGGCAGGAGCACTATCAGTTTGACAAAAAAAGCTCGATGAAGAGAAAAATGGTTTCGAAATCCTTTGTCGATTTGATTGTCATAAATACTATAGTTCCAATTTTGTTTGCATTTTCAAAAAGTCAGGGGAAAGAAATTTTGGATGATTTAATAGAATTGATAAATGGTATCTCCCCGGAGAAGAATGCCATTGTAGAGAAGTTCAGCTCTTTTGGTTTAAAATCAGCAAACGCTTTTGAAACTCAATCATTGCTGCAGCTCAAAAACGAGTATTGTAATAAAAGCAGGTGTTTGGAATGTGCAATCGGAATGGAATTGTTGAAGGATAACTAATAAAACGGTGCTATTATAAAATTTAGTATTTTTGCATATGCAAAAGATACTATCAAACAAAAAGATTCCTACAATAATAAAGCTTAAATATTTCTTTGAAAAATATGGTTTCCACGTTTCTTCCCGACTAGCTGATAGTTTGGGTATGCGAGTAACAAGTGTTCGACTGTTCTTTATTTACATATCGTTTGTCACCGCTGGATTGTGGTTTGGAGTTTATTTAACGCTAGCTTTCTGGATTAAGCTGAAGGATTTGATTAGGGCGAAACGAACCTCGGTATTTGATTTATAGGGTTTTTAAAAAGTTCTTTACAAAGAAAAGGGACCATAAAGTATATCATTACTTTATGGTCCCTTTTTCAATTCCATGAAAATATTAATTTTGTGGATTGTTTAATTTACTTTTTTTCTTGCCATATACAAAATAAAGAGCAACTCCAATTGCCATCCAGAGCACTAGTCTAATCCAACTTTCGTAAGGAAGTGAATACATTAAGTATAGACAAACTAAAATTCCTGCAATTGGCACGTATGGTACAAAAGGCGTCTTAAAAGATCTAGGTGCATCCGGCATTTTTTTACGCATTACCAGAATACCAAAACAAACTAAAACGAATGCTAACAAGGTACCGATACTTACCATATGACCTAAATCACTTACGGGTACTAAACCAGCAAATAAACTAACGAATACCATGAAGAAAAGATTTGTTTTCCAAGGTGTGCGGTATTTTGGGTGAATTTCACTAAAAAAAGCTGGTAGTAAACCATCATTACTCATAGTATAGAATACACGACTTTGTCCCATCAACATCACAAGCATCACTGAGGTGTAACCTGCTAAAATGGCAAGAATCAATCCTGTTTGAAGAAAGTCATATCCTGTTACGGCAAATGCAGTCGCTGCTGGTTTTGCGTCATTGGCAAAAAGATAGTAGGGCACAAGTCCTGTCATAACGTGAGCAAACAAGACGTATAATATAGTACAAATCACTAGAGAACCCAGAATCCCGATCGGCATACCTTTTTGTGGGTTTTTTGCTTCTTGAGCCGCAGTTGAAACCGCATCAAAACCAATAAAGGCAAAGAATACTGTTCCTGCTCCTGCTGCAATTCCGGACCATCCAAACTGACCTTTTATTCCTGTGTTTTCTGGAATGTACGGAGAGTAATTGGCAGGATCTATAAATTGCCATCCTACGATGATAAAAATAATAACAACAATAACCTTAAGGACCACCAAAACGTTGTTTATAGATGCGGATTCTTTCGTCCCTCTAATCAATAACAAGGATAGTAAGGAAACCACTAATACAGCTGGAAGGTTGAAATATCCGCCGTCTATGACTGTGCCGTCACCTAAAGTTAAAGTTTCCCAGGGGGAACAAATAAAATTAGGGTTGAGATGGACTCCATATTTGTTTAATAACTCCAGCAGGTAGCGTGACCAACTAACTCCTACGGTTGCTGCTCCAAGTGCATATTCAAGCACTAAGTCCCAACCAATAATCCAAGCCATAAATTCTCCCATAGTTGCATAAGAATACGTGTAAGCACTACCTGCAACAGGTATCATTGAGGCAAATTCTGCATAGCACAGTCCTGCAAATGCACATCCTACAGCTGCTAGTATAAAGGATAGTGTTACTGCCGGTCCTGCGTGCTCTGCGGCCGCAATTCCAGTCAATGAAAATAATCCTGCCCCGATTATTGCGCCAACTCCCAGTGCCACGAGAGATCCTGAAGACAATGTTCTTTTTAATCCTTTTTCGGACTCTGACGCTTCATTTAGTAAAACCGACAGCGGTTTTGTTTTCCAAATTGACATATATTTATTGGTTTTTTGTTATTAGTGCTCAAATGTATTATTTTTTACAAAATATAAAAATAATATTGCAACTAAATAAGAAAATAAAAGTGTTGCCAGAATATGGTTTAATTCCACATTTCGAAATATTATGTAAGTTAAGTAATGAATACCTTGCTTAGGGGTTAATTTGACAGGGATGATTGTCATTTTTATTTTATTTCAGAATGTGTTTTTTTGTCCGTTAATTTTATACTTTTATTGTCAAAGCAAAAAAGTGTTAGCGCATAAGAGTATTTGAAATGAGCACTATTCTTTACACTCAATTTCTTTCAATATGGATTTTAAAAAAATAGCGGTTTATTTTAAATTTACGAAAAGTCAGGGTACTGGGATTGTGTTACTCTTTGGCATTATCGTGATTTTCCAATTGGGATATTTTTTTATGAATTTAGATTCAGCGGAAAAAGATTCTCCCGAAAAACAGAAGTGGCTTTCCATGCAATCTGAAATCGATTCTTTAAATCGATCTAGTCCCAAAATCGCAGTTAAATTATATTCCTTCAATCCTAATTTTATTACCGATTATAAAGGGTACAGGCTCGGGATGTCGATTCAGGAAATAGACAGGCTACTTGAGTTCAGAAAAGGAAATAAATATGTAAATTCTGCAAAAGAATTTCAAGTAGTTACAAAAGTTTCCGACTCATTATTAAGTGCAATAGCTCCATATTTCAAATTCCCTGATTGGGTAAAATATAAAGACAGCTACAGCAAAAATGCAAATTATGGGCAAAAGGCTTTTGTCGAAA
>JBLIHD010000255.1:0-3483 GCA_047636335.1 Flavobacterium sp. | reverse complement strand
TAGGGTTTTCTTGTCCAGCATCCCTTGTGGTTTTTGAAATTACAATAGTTTTCGATTGATTATCAAATATATGGCTGTTGTAGGGGATGCGATTGTTTTGATCTAAGATCACTCTAATGGGATTGTTTCCGGTCCAGTCGCGAACGTCTAATTTTGGATTGTCATCAGTAACGGTTTGGGTGCCCACCAGGATGGCCTGTTCTTCGCTTCGCCATTTGTGGACCAATTGTCTTGAATAGGGGTTTGTTATCCAGACAGGTTTCTTTTTATTGTCATTGATGATTTTTCTGAATGTCGGATCAGGAGCTATAAAGCCATCTTGACTTTCTGCCCATTTCAAAATAATGTAGGGCCTCTTCTTTTGATGAAAAGTGAAAAAACGTTTGTTCAGATCGTTGCATTCATCCTCAAGAACACCAACGATTACGTTTACTCCGGCCTCAGTCATTTTTTTTATACCCTTACCTGCTACTTTTATGTTAGGGTCCACAGTTCCTATAACGACGCTTGGAATCTTGTTTTTAATGATTAAGTCGCAACAGGGAGGGGTCTTTCCAAAATGGCTGCAAGGCTCCAGACTGACATAAATGGTCGCTTTTTTCAATAGCGATTTGTCTTTTACTGAATTTATGGCATTTACTTCCGCATGAGGTTCTCCTGCTTTCCGGTGCCAACCTTCCCCGATTATTTTATTGTCATAAACAATAACACTGCCCACCAAAGGATTCGGGTAGCTTGTTCCTAGTCCATTTTTGGCCAATTGTATGCAACGCGATATGTATTTTTCATGTGTATTCACGATGCAAAAGTAGTTATTTTTGAGTTCAGCCCCGAAACATCGAGATTAGTTTTCAAACTTTCTAAAATAACAGCAAACAATTTCTACTTTTGTGCTGTAAAAAATAATCACCTATCATAATGGAAAATTGGGTTATCAGAAAGATTGAAAAAAGAGACAATCAAGCCGTCGCAGAATTGATACGCGCGGTTTTTGACGAAATGAATATCCCGAAAGTGGGAACGGCTTATGAAGACCCTTATTTGGATTTGATGTTTGAGGAATACAGTAAGCCGAAATCCATTTATTACGTTGTCGAAAACGACGGGAAAATAATGGGAGTGGCAGGTGTGGCGCCACTTGAAAACGAAGCGGAATCTATCTGTGAACTGCAGAAGATGTATTTCCGTCCTGAAACCCGTGGCTTGGGCATCGGAAGTCAAATGATGGCTAAATGTTTGCAGAGCGCCAAAGAATTTGGTTTCGAAAAATGCTATCTGGAAACGATGCCTTTCATGTATGGAGCCCAAAAGCTGTATAAAAAGACGGGTTTCCTCAATATTGATGCTCCAATGGGATCTACTGGCCATGTGTCTTGTCCTGTTTGGATGCTTAAAGATTTGTAATTGCGGATTAGTCTGAAGCAAATTGGATCTCTAATTAAGTCTGCTTGATCTATGGTTTAATTTCAATTGAATCTGTCAAAAAAAACATTATGAAAATTAAACAATACCGAGAGCTGTTTATTAAAACCCTTTCACCGATTCATGGGGAAGGCGAAGCTGAGAGTTTTTTCTATCTGATATTGGAAGCAAAGCATCAGTTGAAAAGGATTGATTTAGCTTTGCGATCCGACCTGAATTTTACCGATGCGGAGATTTTAGTGTGGAAGACTCTTGTGGAACAGTTGAAAGTGGAAATTCCGATTCAATACCTATTGGGTAAAACCAGTTTTTTTGGTTTGGACTTCGAGGTCAATTCATCCGTTTTGATTCCAAGACCAGAAACGGAAGAATTAGTGGAATGGATTTTAGAATGTCAAAAGTCAAAAATTGAAACTGGAAAGCTCAGAATTCTGGATATTGGAACCGGGAGTGGCTGCATCGCCATTTCATTGGCAAAGAATATTTTTAACGCGCAAGTTGTTGCCATTGATGTTTCTGAAAAAGCACTGGCTACAGCCGCAAATAATGCCGAAACAAATAAAGTAGATGTGACTTTTATTACCCAAAACATCCTTCATACTGACGATTTGGGTCAGCAATTTGATATCATCGTCTCGAATCCTCCTTATGTGAGAAATCTGGAGAAACAGGAAATCAAGAAAAATGTTCTAGATAATGAGCCACATTTGGCACTTTTTGTGGAAGATAGCGATGCATTAATTTTTTACAGGAAAATTGCCGAATTGGCCCAAAAAAACTTAGTGTCAAACGGACAGTTGTTTTTTGAAATCAATCAATATTTAGGCAACGAGACGCTTACGCTTTTGGCCGAAATGGGTTTCAAGAACATCGAATTGCGCAAAGATATTTATGGTAATGATCGGATGTTAAGAGCAACTATTCAGTGATCAGTATTCCGTATTTATAAACTTAGAACTAACCACTGCGATTTTTTTATTCGTAGCGCAAGGCTTCAATTGGGTCTAAAACTGCTGCTTTTATAGCTGGATACAAGCCGGAAACTATGGCTACAATAAAGCTGGTCAGAAAAGCGGCGAAAATGGCAATCCAGGGAATTACAAAGTCAAAACTAAATGCAGTGGCTATCCCATAACCAATAAGGATTCCCAAAACAATACCCACCATACCTCCCAGCTGTCCTATAAGTAACGTTTCTATAAAAAACTGAATGGCGACAGTGGATCTTTTGGCCCCTAGGGCTTTTCTGACTCCTATCTCTCTTGTGCGTTCCGTGACCGAAACAATCATGATGTTCATCAGAGCGATGGAAGACCCCAAGACGGTAATGATTCCTATTAACCACGACGCTAGTCCAAGATATTTAGTGATTCCGAGTATTCTATTGATAAGGTCGTCGCTTCGCACCACGCCAAAATTATTGTCTTTTATCGGGGCCAATTTGCGCACATTACGCATAGTAATAGTGGCGTGATCAATTGCCTGGTCTAATAATTCTTTTTTGCTGACCATGACGCTCATGGTGTAATTGATATTGGGGGCCGTAAATAGAGACCTTGCCACTTGAATCGGGATTAAAACTCTTAGATCCTGTTTGTTGCCAAAAGTGGAGCCTTTTTCTTTCAGTATGCCGATCACCTTAAACCGGGCCCCGCGTATAGAAATTGTTTTGTCGATTGGGTTTATGTCTTTTAGTAATCCTTTTTCAAAATCAGAACCCACAATGCAAACATAGTTGTTGTTCTCTATGTCAAAGCGCGTAAAATTTCTTCCTATGCTGGTTTCCAAACCCGAATTATTCATAAAATATTCATCGACACCGAGCACGGCGATTTCCGGGTCAGTTTTGTTCGCTTCATACTTTACTTCTGCGTTCGAAGTTGCTGTAAATGAAAGCGAAGTTTCGGAAAAGGGATAATTATATTTTTTTTTGAAAGCTACTGCTTCAGGATAGGATATGATTGGATTT
This sequence comes from Flavobacterium sp., assembly GCA_047636335.1. Taxonomy (GTDB): domain Bacteria; phylum Bacteroidota; class Bacteroidia; order Flavobacteriales; family Flavobacteriaceae; genus Flavobacterium. Next base: position 92 of record JBLIHD010000255.1, on the reverse strand, counting down.
ATGATTACGCGTTCCTCACGTCCCCCCCGTCTTCGAATTATGTTTTCGTACTGTTTGATATTGAAGGTGTTGGATCCCATCGATGCGAAATC
>JBLIHD010000254.1:0-3486 GCA_047636335.1 Flavobacterium sp. | reverse complement strand
GTACAAATCAAAATTTTAAATGATTGTTTTATTAAAATAGACCTATGGTATTGTTTCTAACTTTATTTTTAGTAGTTGTTGCATTGATATTGTTGATTACATTATTAAAAGTCAACCCATTTATCTCTTTTTTAATCATTGCTATAATAGCGGGACTTGCGCTTGGTATTCCTTTTTCTAAAATTTCAGCTGCAATACAAAAAGGGATTGGAGACATGATGGCCTCCATTTTAATTGTTATCTGTATGGGAGCCATGATCGGAAAGCTAGTTGCCGAAAGTGGTGCAGCAAAGATAATTTCGGATTGTATAATCCAGCTTTTTGGACGGAACTATATCCAGTGGGGAATGGTACTTACGGGTTTTATTATTGGGATTCCGCTGTTTTATAACATTGGGTTTGTGCTAGTGATTCCGATAATTTTTTCTTTGGTATACCAATATAAAATCTCACCAATGTTAGTTGGACTGCCCATGTTGGCCTCGTTGTCAGCGGCGCATGCTTTTTTGCCGCCACATCCATCTCCCGTTGCATTGATTGCTGTTTTTGAGGCTAATATGGGGAGGACTTTATTCTTAGGAATTCTTTGCGCGATCCCCTCCATTATTATTGCAGGACCCTTGTTTTCGAAAACGATAAAAAACATTGGAAATAACAACGACGAAACCTTTTATAAACAAGAAGTTATTTCCTCGCAACCTCCCTCAGTAATCATAAGTTTTGTAGCGGCATTAATGCCAGTAGGAATTATTTCTGTTGCCAATATACTCCCGTTTTTCTTTTCGAAAGAATCAGAGTTGGCAAATTTTTGTGCAGCAATTGGGGACCCAACAATTGTGATGATTTTGTCTTTAATTATAAGCACCTATTTATTAGGAACCCGATTGGGAAAATCAATTAGCGAGTTGATGGGGATTTATGAAAAAGCTATCAAGGAAATAGTTATGATTTTATTAATCATAGGGGGTTCTGGAGCTTTAAAAGAGGTGTTAATACAGAGTGGAGCAGGGAATCAAATTGCTGTTTTTTTCGAACATGTCAACATTCATCCGCTTCTTTTGGCATGGATAATCGCAGCCACTATTCGAGTATGTTTGGGTTCTGCTACGGTTGCAGGTTTGACTACTGCAGGAATTGTAGCTCCTATGATGCAACATATTCAGGTTGATCCTAGTTTAATGGTTTTGGCAATTGGTGCAGGAAGCATTATGTTTTCTCATGTGAATGATTCTGGTTTTTGGCTTTTTAAAGAATACTTCAAGCTTTCGATAAAAGACACCTTTCGAACCTGGACCTTGATGGAATCCATATTATCGGTGGTTGGAATAATTAGTGTAATGACTTTAAATTATATTCTCCCAATGCTATAGTTTACAATAAAAATCACAAGTTAGCGTCCCCGTCAATGGTGAAAAACTTTCCTGATTCGGTATTAATACCTTGAAAAGGATATGCACCAAAACAATCTCTTTGCGCTTGAATTATATTTTCGCCTGATTTTTAGGTGGTTAAACCATGCAGAAGATTAATGGATTCGCTCAAATAAGCCACTGCAATATCTGCCTGAATAGCTGTGGCTACAATGGAAGCAAGAGCGGGTTTCAATTTTATAATTTTAGGAAAAATACTTTTTGAGGCAAGAATGTTTTTCTCGTCTTTTAAAAGCGGAACTAAATTTTACATTAATTGGGATCGTATAATACATCCGTTTGTCCAGATTCGTGCCAGTTCGTAAGCGGCTCTTAGTTGTTCCCAGTCGAGTTCTTTATTATTTTAGGAAGACTCGTTTGAACTATAAACAGCACTCACTTCGGTTCTAAGATCTTTAAATAAAGGCATATAGTGGGCAAAAAGAGCCGTTGCGCTCAAAGTGGCTGGAATTCCTTCTTTGGTAATTTCGACAGTGGTCCAATTCCCAGTTCCTTTGCTTTCTGCTTTATCAACAATGGCATCAATAATCCAGTTGTTTTTTTCTTTTAAAATAGCAATCGTAATATCAAATAAATGATTATCAAGTTGGTCTTTTTTTTAATTAAAAAGCAGGTTTGAAATTTCCTCCAGATTTCCCTCCCCTGTTGAAACTATTATTTTATAGACTTCAGCCAAGAGTTGCATTTCAGCATATTCGATTCCGTTGTGTTCCATTTTCACAAAATCGCCACTTCCTTATTTTTCTATATAAGCACAGCATGGATTTCCATCGGCGTCTTTTGCTGCAATGGCGCAAAGAATGGGGCCTACAATTTCATAGGCTTCTGGAGAGCCACTTGGCATTAATGAAGGCCCATTTAATGCTCCTTCTTCACCGCCAAAAATCCCACAACTGATAAAATGAATTCCTTTTGCAGCCAAATCATGACTTCTAGTATTTGTATCTTGGTAAAACGAATTGCCGGCATCAATTATGATATCATTTGGGGCTAATAGATGTTTTAATTCTTCAATAACATGGTCCGTTGCTTCTCCCGACGGAATCATCAGAATTATTTTTTTGGGAGTTTGTAAAGAAGCTACAAATTCCTTTAGATCATCGAAAGGTTTTGTGTCTGCTAATTCTTCAAATTCATCTTTAAAATCAACGGCTATATTTTCTTCTGTGTTTGTAATATGTCTATTAAACACGGAAAGACTAAATCCTTTGGAAACAAAATTTCTAGATAGACTTTTCCCCATTACACCAAGTCCTATTAATCCAATATCAGACCTATTAAAAATCTCATTTTGGATTTTAGTTAGCATTTCGTCAGGATTTTGCATAATAGAAATAGAATATGCGTTTTGTGGAGTTTCTAAAGTTTCGAACTGAGATTTTAATAAACTAGATGGTATAAAATGATTTTTTCGAGATTCCATTCGGGACAGAATTTCGGAATAACTGCCTTTCAAAAAAACAAATTTTACGTTATTTGGAACATTGGCACTAAGAATATCTCGGTAGTTTTTTTTTAAACTAGAACACGCAATAACACAACCTTTTGCATTTACACTTTCTTGTATTAAACGATTTAATTGCAAAAGCCAACCCTTGCGGTCCTCATCGTTGAGTGGTTTTCCAGAGGCCATTTTTTCAATATTTTCTTTCGAATGAAAATCATCGCCATCAAAAAACGGTAACCGATTTTTTTTAGCTAATAGTTTCCCAATGGTGGTTTTGCCAGATCCAGAAACGCCCATGATAATGATGGCCTTATTTGTATTTATTGCATTCATTCTAGTTAGCGATTTTTTATTTTTTCCCTTAACATAGTGGATTACTTGAGCAATAGGCCGCAGTAAATGTATCGCAATTTTGTTGTTCTTAAAATTATTAACAAAAACAACATTACAAAAAATGTTCTTTTTGATGTTTTTAGAAAGTAGCCCCGCCGGGGATCGAACCCGGATCAAAAGTTTAGGAAACTCCCATTCTATCCGTTGAACTACAGGGCTTGAAACTAAAAAAGATTATTATTTTTCATAGCTCGTAAAATAATCTCACATCATCTA
>JBLIHD010000253.1:0-3498 GCA_047636335.1 Flavobacterium sp. | reverse complement strand
TGTATTTGAATAATTCTTTATAATAACCGATATTTTGCAATTTTGTAATTAACGCTGTCAAGTTTACATCCCCTAAAGTTCCGCTAAAACCCATTTCAATATGGTTTTGAATTGGCTGCGTAGTTTGCACTTCTAATGTCGTCGCTCTTTCATCCCAAAAAAACTTGTTTTCTCTTGAAAATCTTGAATTTACCAATCTCATGGAATGTCTAGTAGTCGTTCCGTTTATTCCTTCACTGGCAGTGGCTACATCTCCGAAAGCGTTGGCTTGAATATGGCAAGATGAACATGAAATTGTATTGTTTGAAGACAGATTTTTATCATAAAATAAAACCCGCCCTAAGGTCGCTCCTTTATCAGTTATTGTATTTGTAGCAGTATTATCTTTAGTGATGTAAGGAGGGATAATTTGGTTAGCATAATTGCTTAAATTATTCAAGTCGATTTTACTTGAAAAAGTAGCAGTAACATTGGGGTATGAATCAGTTATTGCAGCTGTAGCAGAACTTTCGTTGTCACTGCAAGATGCAAAAAGTAGCAATGTTATAAAAAAAACTAAGGAAAAGACCTTGTTCATAATAATTAGTTAAGTTAAAAAAATAAGTTTGCTGATTCTATTATCCTTATGGAAAAGATATATCCTGTTTTTTTTTACTAATTATGGATGTTCTCAAATATAGGTAAATTACTGACATTGCTTCTAAATATTTAGTAGCTTTTATCATATTAAACAAATTTGCTTAATTTTAAGACATTTTTTTTTATAATAGGTTTAATTAAAGTGCTAATTTTTTTTCAACCCACAATTAGTACTATATTTGAACAGTGAAAATCAGCCCTGATAGTAGTTGAAATCCTTTTAAGTGGGCCGCGGCTGACATAAAAGATTGAAGCGGATAGCAGGAATAGCTTCAAATAAATATTAAATTAATTTTAGAACATGAAATTACTAGAAGGAAAAGTGGCCATCATAACAGGTGCAAGTCGCGGAATAGGAAAAGGAATTGCGGAAGTTTTTGCAAAACACGGAGCAAATATCGCTTTCACTTACAGTTCATCCGTCGAGTCGGCTTTAGTATTAGAAAACGAATTGAATGCCTTGGGAATAAAAGCAAAAGGATACCAGTCTAACGCTGCCGATTTTAATGAAGCCCAAATAATGGTTGACGCAGTTATTGCTGAATTTGGCACCGTAGATATTTTGATTAATAACGCCGGAATCACAAAGGATAACTTGTTGATGCGGATGTCTGAAGCGGATTTTGACAAAGTTATAAACGTAAACCTGAAATCGGTTTTCAACATGACCAAAGCGATTCAAAGAACGTTCTTGAAACAACGTTCCGGTTCTATTATCAATATGAGTAGTGTAGTGGGTGTGAAAGGGAATGCAGGCCAAACGAATTATGCGGCTTCTAAAGCTGGAGTTATTGGTTTTACAAAATCAGTAGCACTTGAGTTGGGCTCTCGCAACATTCGTTGCAATGCGATTGCTCCAGGATTCATTGAAACCGAAATGACGGCAAAATTAAATGCTGACGTGGTTCAGGGATGGAGAGACGGAATTCCGCTGAAACGTGGAGGGACTACCGACGATGTTGCCAATGCTTGCCTTTTCTTGGCCTCTGACATGAGTTCTTATATTTCCGGCCAAGTTCTGAATGTTTGCGGAGGAATGCTAACTTAAAATTATTTTTTAAATTATAAATGATGAATTATAAATGACATGAAATTTCTAAATTTATACTACTTTTAAATAAAAAAGAATGACTACAAACACAGTTTTATTGGTAATATTTTCATTATTGGTAGCTGGCGGTTTGTCATTTTTTCAATATTATTACAAAGCCGAAAACAAATCGAAACTGATTTTGTTTTTGGCTTTTTTGCGTTTTGTATCCATTTTTTGCATCCTTTTATTGTTGATTAATCCCGTAATCAGCAGGACTTCAACAGAAATAGTAAAGCCCGTTTTGTCTGTCGTAGTCGACAATTCTAGCTCTATCTCAGCTTTGAATGCCGATAAATCGGCAGTTGAAGTATATGCTGCTTTGGTCACTGACAAAAGATTGCTCGAGAAATTTGATGTCCAATCCTACAGATTTGACAGCGAGTTTCAGGAATCGAAGATATTTGATTTTAAAGGCATGCAAACCAATTTAGACGTGATTGCCACCAATCTTAAAAACAGTAACAGGAATAAAACATTTCCTACGGTTATCATAACCGACGGCAACCAAACTTCCGGGAACGATTATGTGTATAGTTTTGATGCTTTCAATAAAGTTTTCCCATTAGTTATGGGAGATACCACAAAGGTATTGGACTTGAAAATAAACCAGTTGAATGTCAATAAATATGCCTTTTATAAAAACAAATTTCCCGTGGAAGTGTTTTTACAGTATTCGGGAGACAAAAACATATCGGCCGATTTTACCATAATCCAGGGAAATTCAGTTTTGACTAAGGAAAAAATTTCGTTTTCACCGTCCAAAAAAACGGCTATCATTAATGTGCTACTGCCGGCAAACAAAGTGGGCTCACAAGTTTTCAAAGCCCGTATCGCCTCCGGGGAAAAGGAGTTGAACACCTACAATAACAGTAAAAATTTTGCGGTGGAGGTGATGGACCAAAAGACAAATATAGCTGTCATATCGGCTATAAACCATCCCGATGTCGGCGCTTTAAAACGGGCAATTGAATCTAATGCACAACGTAAAGTGACCGTTTTTAAACCGCAGGAAATAAGACAATTGCGAGATTACGATGTTTTAATAATCTACCAGCCAACCGCTGAATTCAAATCAGTTTTTAAAGAGAACAAATCAGCAGGGATCAACACTTTTATAATTACAGGAACGAACACTGATTTCTCCTTTTTAAACCTACAACAAAACAGTTTAGGGTTTAAAATAAGCAATCAGAAAGAAGATTATCTGCCCGCATTTAATCCCCAGTTTAATCTTTTTGCACTCGATAATATTGGCTTTGAAAATTTCCCCCCTTTGGAGAATAATTATGGCACAACTACAGTTAACGGAACTGTTTCTGTTTTGCTGTATTCAAAAATAAGAAACCTGGACACCAATTCGCCTTTAATGGCTTTTGCGGAGAATCAAGGCAGGCGTGCAGCTTTCCTTTTGGGTGAAAACTTTTGGAAATGGCGACTGCAAAGTAATGTAGAAAATAAATCCTTTGACAAATTTGATGTTTTTATCGACAAAACAATTCAGTTTTTGGCGTCCAACAATTCCAAAAAATCATTGGTTGTCAATCACGAAAGTTTTTACAATTCTGGAGAAGCCATTGAAATCAGCGCACAATACTTTAATAAAAACTACGAATTCGATGAAAAAGCACGCTTGAGCATTGCTGTAATCAACACGGAAACAAATCAAGCCAAGAACTATGACTTGTTGAAAAGTGACAATTCCTATAAAGTTAACCTTGACGGACTGGCTGCTGGAAATTATAATTTTACCGTTAAAGAACTCAATT
>JBLIHD010000252.1:0-3512 GCA_047636335.1 Flavobacterium sp. | reverse complement strand
GGTTCATTTCTCTCCAGACAGAAAGTTTGTTTTGTCTAATGATTTAGGGAATGACAAGGTTTATTTGTATGAATATGACGCAAACTCCTCTAATAAGAGCTTAAAGGTGAAAGATAGCGTTTCAGTAACTGCGGGGAGTGGCCCGAGGCATTTGACCTTTAGCAAGGACGGCAAGTATGTCTATCTGTTGCAAGAATTGAACGGTGCTTTAACTACTTTTTATTATTCAAGAGGGAAATTGAAAAAAGTGGGTGAAACTACCATTTTGGCAAAAGATTTCAAAGGAACTTTTAGTTCTGCAGATATTCATATTTCGCCGGATGGAAAATTTCTTTATGCGTCAAATAGAGGTCAGGCAAATGACATTTCGATCTTTCAAATATTGAAAAATGGGAAACTAGAATCGAAAGGACAAACAAGTACTTTGGGTAAAGGACCGCGTAATTTTGCAATTGACCCAACAGGGAATTTTCTATTAGTGGCGCATCAGTATACTAACGACATCGTGATTTTTAAAAGAGACCAGTCAACAGGTTCACTTACTGACACCGGAAAAAGAATCGATTTATGCTCTCCTGTATGTTTAGTGTTTACTGAAAATTAGAAAACTGTAAAATTATATTTATTGGAAAAGAAGAAGGCTAAAAAATGAATGTCATTTTTTAGCCTTTTTTTGTGCTATTTGTTTTTGTCTTTTCGCTTTTTGTCTCTTGTTTTTAACATATTACGGTTGACAGATCCATGGGTTTTTTTCTTGGTTACACCAGGTCCCCCCAAGTTGACTTTTTTATTCTTTTTACTTTTCTCTTGGAAAGCACCATCTCCATCAAGTTTCTTCTTTTTCATTAAGAACTTAACTGCTTGGCGCTCTTTCTCTGGTTCAATCAGTTTTGAAGAAACCTCCACTTCAGCTGGGAATAGCTCAATTTCTAATTCCATATTCATCAAGACTTCTATCTCTATCTTATACTCTTCTTCACGAGGCGCAATAAAACTGATTGCAGTACCGGTTTTATCCGCACGACCGGTTCTACCAATTCTATGCATGTATAATTCTGGCATGTCTGGCATTTCGAAGTTGATAACATGTGTAATGTTAGAAATATCCAATCCTCTGGCCATAATGTCCGTCGTTATCAGACCACGAAGGTTTCCTTCCTGAAACGACGCCATGGTACTCAAACGGTAATTTTGAGATTTATTAGAGTGGATTACTCCAAATTGATCCTCAAAATCTTCCTCGATACGCTCATGAAGCAGATCCGAAATTTTCTTATTGTTGACAAACACTAAAACACGGCTCATGTTCTCATTGTTTTGCAATAAGTGTTTTAATAGGTTTACCTTTGTATTGAAGTTGGTAACATTATACGTGATTTGTTTGATGTTTTCTAACGGGGTTCCGGAAGCGGAAAGTGTTACCTCTTGAGGATAATCGAAATAGTCATTCAGAATGGCATCCACTTCATCGGTCATTGTTGCTGAAAAGAGAATATTCTGACGTTTTCTGGGCATCATGGCTAAAATAGCTGTCAATTGGGTCCGGAAACCCAAATTCAACATTTCATCAAACTCATCGATAACGAGCTTTTGCATGTCTTCAAAACGAATCACGTTGTCTAGTGTTAAATCCATGATTCTTCCGGGTGTTCCTACCAGTATGTCGCAACCTTTATAAATAGTTGTTTTTTGGGTATTGATGTTAACACCACCGAAAATAGCAGCAGTACGAACTGACATGTATTTTGTCAATTTCTCTACTTCCTCTGCAACTTGGACTACAAGTTCACGAGTCGGTACAAGGATTACTATTTTTGGGGTATGCCCTTCACTAAATTTGTATAATTTTAATAACGGTAATAAATAGGCAAATGTTTTACCAGTTCCCGTTTGGGCAATTCCCATCATATCACGACCAGACATGATTACAGAGAAAGTTTTTTCTTGAATAGGAGTAGGAGTTGTAAATCCTAAATCGTCAATTGCTTTTTGTACTGATTTAGGAAGATTGAATTGCTCAAAGGTGGTCATTTGCTTAATTTTTGTGCAAAGGTAGTCTTTTTGAAAGTAATCGTTTATTATGATTTTATTGTGTTAACTAAAGTATGTGTTTTGATATATTTGTTAAAGTAAAAAACGCTTTACTCTAAGTGTTAATTCAATGGTGTTGAATGGTTTAGATATGAAGTCGTCTACCCCAAGTTTGAACCCTTCTATAACAGTAAGGTCTTCTTTTCCAAGAGCTGAAACTATTATAACGGGAATGTTTGGATATTTACTTTTACTGTATGCTGTAATTTCTAAACCAGATTTATAAGGCATCATAATATCTGTAATAATTAAATCGGGCTTTAATATGTCTATTTGATTTATTCCGTCAGCACCATCTCTTGAAATATGAGTTTCATATCCTTCTTTTTTTAAAACAAAATCGAGAATTTTTATAATTAAACTATCGTCTTCGATTATTAATATTTTTTTCATGGGGTTCTATTTATTGCAATTGTATTAGAATTTATATTGTAGAGTAAGAAATATGTCTGCTTCATTTTGAAATTTATTTACAATATATTCCTGATGATTTAGCATAATTTGGGCTCCTGTAATGAATTGATTTCCAAACTGTCTAAAATAGCCTGCACCAATTCTATAGGAATTTAATGAAATTCTTTGTTCTAAGTCTACCAAAGAGACTCTCTCATCTGGAGAAGATCCGTAGCCAGCTAACACTGTAACATAATCGTATTTTGTGTCAAAATAATATCTTGCAGTAGCAGTGAATGCTGGGTTAACTTCTTTGTTATTTATTTGCAGATAGGACCTAAGGTTCAACCAATACGAACCAATATATTTTCCAATTCCAATTACACTTGCATATATATCATTATCTATCGTTTGTGTATAGCGAACTCCAATATCTCCTTCCCAAGCTTTTTTAAAATTATGAAAATAAGAATACCCAAGTCTTAGTTTTGGGAAAACTATATCGTCGCTGAAGGAAGTATTAATGAAAGAATAACTTTTTTGATTGTTTTTAATGTATGTTTCAAATTCATATTGAATACCAGAACTGATACTATTGCCAAAAGATTGTCTGTCTGCATAGCTTAATCGACTGATTAATGTTATTTTCTTTCTTTCTCTGATGTATTGAAGCGAAGTAAGCTGCCAAGGACCAACACTACTTCTACTGAATGCAGTGTAATTATAGTTTATTCCAATTCTATCCGAATCTGATTTTACTTTTAACTGAGTTAGCTTTTGTTTTAAATCTGTATTTGCCGGGTATTTTGCAATTAAATAATGAAGATAGTTAAATGTTTTATCGTCATCGTTTTCTAATTCTAAAATTTGTAATTTCAACGTGTTAAAGCGTAAGTCATCTGGATAATAATTTAGTGCTTTGTCAATGCAGCTATTTGCATTTACTAAGTTTTTGTCTTGAATTTCAAGTATTGTTAAATATGAAAATGCTTCTTTATACTTCGTGTTTTCATTTATCACATGGTTAA
>JBLIHD010000251.1:0-3516 GCA_047636335.1 Flavobacterium sp. | reverse complement strand
AAAGTTGCTCCGTTCAGTTGTGTTGTTGCTGGATAATCGTAAAAGAAATCAAATGTCTTCTCAAAATTATCGATTTCCTTATTTTTATTGGTAAATCGTACATTTACCCTAATGTTCAAACGGTTTTGGGATGCCTGTTGATCAGCGGTTGCTGTCATTGGACTTATTCTGTAGTCAACGATTTCACCGTCGTAAATTAAATCACCACCGCTTTTAACCAAATTTAAATTGGTTTGGTTCTGAATAAGATCCTGTAAGTTGAGTGTGAACGTTCTGTCGATTCCAGGTTCAATGAGGTCCGAATTGTTTTGAAAAAAATTAACTTGAAATGTTTTCGCGTCGATTTTTCCAGTTCCGGTAAAGTTGTAAACGGAACAGCTATCTAAAGCAAAAAGTAATACAAGGGCAATGGCAAGGTGTAACTGTTTCATTTTATATTTAAAGTTCAAAGATATTCAAATTTAATTTACAATTTGCAAGTAGCATTTATCAATATTTTAAAGGTCGAATTGTTTTATTTTTCGGTATAAAGTTCTTTCTGAAATCCCTAATTCGTCTGCGGCCGCTTTCCTTTTCCCCTTGTTTTTTTCTAATGATTTCTTTATCATTTCGATTTCTTTTTGTTCTAATCTCAAAACTTCTTCTTCTTCTTCAACAGTTTCGGCAAAAAGATAATTATCGTCATTTTCCTGATACTGCTCCTCTTTATTTTGACTCGAAAGCAATGCGGTTCTAGGCTCTTCTTCAAAGTCTATTTCACTGTCATTTTCTTTGGAACCGTATATTTTGGTGATCAGGTTTTTATTGGTTTCCTGTACTTTAGAGCTGCCGCTTTCCATTAGTTCTAGGGTTAGTTTTTTTAAATCATGGAGGTCGCTTTTCATGTCAAAAAGCACTTTATACAAAATTTCTCTTTCATTGCTGAAATCGCCCTCGTTTTTTTTGCTTTTTATCACAGAGGGGAAATTCGCGCCTTCAGCCGGCAAATAAGATTGTAAAGTTGCAGCAATGATATCGCGATTGGTTTCCAACACGGAAATCTGTTCGGCTACATTTCGTAATTGGCGAATGTTTCCGCTCCAGCGAAATTTTTGCAATACAAGGACGGCATCATCATCCAGTTTCAATGGGGGCATTTTATATTTGTACGCAAAATCAGCGGCAAATTTTCTGAACAACAAATGGATATCGTCTTTTCGATCACGTAAAGGCGGTAAAGGAATGTCGACTGTGCTTAGTCTGTAATATAAATCTTCACGAAACTTCCCTTTTTCAATCGCGTCAAATAAATTCACGTTGGTGGCAGCCACAATTCTCACATCCGTTTTTTGAACTTGTGAAGACCCTACTTTAATGAACTCCCCGTTTTCTAGCACGCGAAGCAGTCTAACCTGCGTTGTCAGAGGTAATTCGCCCACTTCATCAAGAAAGATAGTTCCGCCGTTAGCCACTTCAAAATAACCTTCACGGGTGCCTGTAGCCCCTGTAAAAGCTCCTTTTTCGTGACCAAAAAGTTCACTGTCAATGGTTCCCTCTGGAATTGCACCACAGTTTACCGCTATATATTTACCGTGCTTTCTATGAGAAAGTGAGTGTATGATTTTCGGGATACTTTCCTTTCCTACTCCGCTTTCACCCACAACTAATACGGATATGTCAGTAGGGGCAACCTGAATCGCTTTTTCTATGGCACGATTCAATTTCGGATCATTACCGATAATCTCAAATCGTTGTTTTGTAGCTTGAACTGTATCCATGTTCTGTGTTTGGTTTAAAGTTTTCTTTGTTTAAAGTTTCAAGTTGCCGAACAAACTTTAAATCTAAACTTTCTTTATAATGAAATAAAAGGTTGTTACTGTTGTGGTTTTGTTACCGTGTCTTGTACAAGAGTTGTTTTTTCAACTTTATGCTTTGGGAAATAGGTTCTGATAATGTAAAATGTAACTCCGAACCCAATTATAAAAGTAAGCAAACCAATTATTATATTTTTTTTTAACATCTTATTTTTGTCTTAATTAATCGGATTCGTGGGTTATTGTTCTAATTCATCGCACTCAAGCCGGACGGTTCCCCTTTTAGGGTGCCGCTTGTGCAGCTTATGATTTTCACATTGACAAAGTCGCCAATTTTATAATTTTCTTTTGGGAAGACGACGGTGATACTTTGCGAGTTTCTGCCGGAGAATTCTTCAGTTGATTTCTTGGAAACCTTTTCCACTAATACTTCAACGGTTTGGCCAATGAATTCTTCAGAGCGAGACCAAGCATGCTTTTGTTGCAGGTCCACAATTTCCTGTAGTCTTCTGGCCTTGGTTTCATCCGTCACGTCATCTTCCATTTTTCGTCCTGCCAATGTTCCTGGACGTTCTGAGTACGAATACATATAGCCAAAGTTGTACTTCACATAGTTCATTAGACTTAAAGTGTCATTGTGGTCTTGTTCGGTTTCAGTTGGAAAACCGGCAATCATATCTTGTGAAATAGAGCCGTTTGGAATGATAGCCCTTATTTTGTCAATCAAAGTCATGTATTCCTCACGGCTGTGCAAACGATTCATTTCCTTTAAAATCCGGTTGCTTCCAGATTGAACAGGTAAATGGATGTGTTTGCAGATATTAGGATATTTGGCAATCACGTGTAATACGCTTTCGTGCATGTCTTGTGGGTTGGATGTCGAAAAGCGAATGCGCATTTTCGGAAAACCAATAGCCGTCATTTCCAGTAATTGGTCAAAGTCCACCGCAGTTGCCTTTTGCATTTCTGTGGCGGCGTTGAAGTCTTTTTTCAAACCACCCCCGTACCAAAGGTAACTGTCGACATTTTGTCCTAAAAGCGTAACTTCCTTAAATCCCTTGTCCCATAAATCCTGGATTTCCTTCATAATGCTTTGCGGTTCGCGACTGCGTTCTCGTCCACGGGTAAAAGGCACCACGCAAAACGTACACATGTTGTCGCAACCACGCGTGATTGACACCAAGGCTGTAATTCCGTTACTCATCAAACGAACGGGCGAAATGTCACCATAAGTTTCGTCTTTAGACAAGATCACGTTAATAGCATTCCTGCCTTCCTCCACTTCCTGCAAAAGGTTCGGTAAATCTTTATAGGCATCAGGGCCTACCACAAGGTCAACGATTTTCTCTTCCTCCAGAAACTGCGTTTTTAAACGTTCTGCCATACAGCCCAAAACGCCCACTTTCATTTTCGGATTTATGCGTTTCACTGCATTGTATTTCTCCAAACGTTTACGAACGGTTTGTTCCGCTTTGTCCCGTATGGAGCAGGTGTTTACCAAAACCAAATCGGCTTCTTCGAGTACTTGCGTTGTATTGTAGCCGTTTCCGGACAGTATGGAAGCCACGATTTCACTATCAGAAAAGTTCATCGCGCAGCCATAGCTTTCTATAAAAAGTTTTTTTGTGTTCTCGGGTTTATTTTCTAAAACAAGGCTTTCTCCTTGTTTGCTTTCTTCAATAATCTTTTCCATAGGTCACTTTCAAAAGTGTGTTTTAATAAG
>JBLIHD010000250.1:0-3553 GCA_047636335.1 Flavobacterium sp. | reverse complement strand
TCGTGTTTTTCTTTGTTTATTACCGTTTTCCCAAGCATAAATGCACTGATATGAGATAAATGTGACATGTAAGCAATGTGCTTATCATGTGATTTAGGCTCCATATACCGGATTCTCATCCCGATGGATTTAAAAAGATCCAATGCTTTTTCCTGCAACTTGAAAGCGGTTCTTTCCACTTCACAAATAATATTTGTCTTCCCCTGAAACAAGCCAGCTATCGCTGCTGACGGTCCAGAAAACTCAGTCCCTGCGATCGGATGCGTCGCTATAAAATTCCTTCTTTTAGGATGGTTCGTTACTGCTTCGCAAATCAGTGTTTTTGTAGACCCCACTTCAAAAACAATTGTATTTTCACCAATCACATCCAGCACTTCAGGCAAAACGGTTAACGCCACATCCACGGGAACAGAAACGATTACAAAATCTGCATCTGACACATTTTCTAATACCGCAGTTTCATCAATAACACCCAATGCCAATGCTTGCTGTAAATGATTTTCATTACTGTCAACACCATAAACGATAGCTTCCGGGTACAGCATTTTGATGTCCAATCCCATTGATCCACCAATCAATCCAATTCCTATTATGTAAATTTTCATTTAATTAAATCTATCAATTGCTTCTTGTACCTTTTCTTCCTTTACACATAATGCAAATCGAACATATCCTTCTCCATTGCTTCCGAAAATTGTTCCCGGTGCGATAAACAGATGTTTTTCATGTAAAATCTGGTCGATAAACTTTTCAGAAGAAGTTATCCCTTCTGGCAATTTAGCCCAAACAAATAATCCAACACCTTCTTTGTAGACTTTACAATTTAACTTCTCAGCTAGTTGTTCCGTCAAAACTCGGCGTTTCTTGTAAATCTCATTCATCGAATCAAACCAGGACTTATCGCTGTTCAAAGCCGCTATGGCCCCTTTTTGGATTCCAAAAAACATTCCGCTGTCCATATTGCTTTTCACTTTCAAAACAGCATTAATACATTCGGCATTTCCCAAAACCATTCCAACTCTCCAGCCCGCCATATTAAAGGTTTTGCTCAAAGAATTAAGCTCGAGAGCCACATCCTTAGCTCCTTCAACCTGCAGCAAGCTCATGGGATTATCATTCAATACAAAACTATACGGATTATCATTGATCAATAATATTTGGTGCTTTTTGGCGAAAGCAACTAACTTCTCAAATAAGGCAATACTGCCTCGAGCTCCTGTGGGCATGTGGGGATAGCCAATCCACATTATTTTTACTTTAGTTAAATCTAATTTTTCCAAGACTTCAAAGTCAGGTTCCCAATTGGTTTCCTCTTTCAAATCGTAGTAAACAGGAACTGCTCCAACTAAATTTGTTACCGATGTATAGGTAGGATATCCCGGATTTGGAATCAAAACTTGATCTCCGTCATTTAAGAAAGCAAGTGATATGTGCATGATTCCTTCCTTAGAACCCATTAAAGGCAAAATTTCAGTATTGGGGTTCAATGCCACATTATAGTTGTTGTCATAAAAGTCCGCCATACTTTTTCTCAATTCCGGCAACCCCTGATAACTTTGATATTGGTGAGCAGTTTCATCTTGCATAGCAGTTTGCACCGCATCAAGAACGGATTGCGACGGATTCAAATCCGGACTCCCAATTCCCATATTAATGATCGGCTTCCCTTCAGACTGTAATTGTCTAACTTCCCTCAGTTTAGAAGAGAAGTAATATTCTTCGACAGTATCTAACCTCTTTGCGGTTGTAATCATGGTCTTGTGTTTTTATATTCGCCTAATACCTTAAAGTATTCTGCCATTATCTCCAATAACGATTTTGCCTTTGAATAATCAGCGTATTTCTCGAAAGTAACATCTACAAAAAAAGAATATTTCCAAGGAGTCTCAATTTTCGGCAAGGACTGTATTTTGGTTAAATTCATCTTACAATCGCTCATTACATTCAAAATAGTCGCTAAACTTCCCCTTTTATGATCGAGTTCAAATTTTAAAGAAGCCCTATTTATGTCATCTTCTGCCACAAATGAATTCTCTTTCTTGATAATAACAAAACGCGTCATATTGTTTTTTATCGTCTGAATATCTGGAGCCAAAATTTCTAAACCATACATTTCAGAAGCCGTTTTACTTGCAATTGCAGCAATCCCTTTTAACTGTTTTTCCTGAATTCTACGAGCCGTTTCTGCCGTATCCTTATCCTCAACCAATTTTATATTTGGATACTTTTTTAAAAAATCCATACATTGCAACAATGCCATCGGATGGGAATGTACCTCTGTAATGTCTTCCATTTTTTGCCCCTTAAGCGCCATCAAGTTCTGATGAATTCTTAAATAATGTTCTCCTATTATATGTAAATTGTTTTTATCAATCAATGCATAATTAGGAATAATAGGCCCCGCAATAGAGTTTTCGATTGCCATAACTGCCTGGTCCGCTTTGCCTGACAGCAAACTATCAACGAGTTCTTCAAAAGACAGACATTCATCAACCACCACCCCTTGTTCATAATACTCTTGCGCCACCTGATGGTGAAATGAACCTTTTATACCCTGTATTGCAATTTTCGCATTCATAAGACCACTTTTAAGCAAAAAAAAATCCCGATTTGCATCGGGATTGTATATTTATAATTATCAATTTAATTTTAAAACTAAATAACCATACAACAATCCCTAACTTCTTTCCAGAAGAAATAATAAGTATTGCTAAAATAAAATCGGTTATTCAACATTGTATTGTTTTTTTAGTAATCATTTCTATGCGAATTTAGAAATAATTTTCAGCTATCCAAATAAAACAAAGAGTTTTATCAAACAAAAAAAGAATTCTCTATAAAACTAGTCTTTCATTACATAATGATTAATAAAAAAGCCTCTAAACCTTTATATAAGCAACTGCAGCTAAGTTGCTTCCATAACAAAAAGCGCTGTTTTTGTTTAAAAAAAACTTATCGAAGTAGACTACACAGTTAAAAATTTTGAAAGCCATTTTTTACCTTCTGAAATTCGGGTAATCATCATTGCCGAAACCACATC
Organism: Flavobacterium sp.; assembly: GCA_047636335.1. Classification (GTDB taxonomy): domain Bacteria; phylum Bacteroidota; class Bacteroidia; order Flavobacteriales; family Flavobacteriaceae; genus Flavobacterium. The sequence goes on along the minus strand of JBLIHD010000250.1, from coordinate 513 downwards.
TCCGTTAGCATTCAATAATGTAGCCATTGGATCAACCAAAGTACCTACAATCATTGCAGCCGGCAAAGCTTGCTCCATCGGAAAACCATAAATAGTAATAGCCAAAATTTCTCCTATATACCCACCATTTGGTATTCCGCCCTCAACCACGGATACAATAACGGTAATTCCTATAGCCACAAGCAATGTGCTGGGATCAGTAAAGTCTTTTCCAAACATCGCAAAAATAACCGCTATTTTAATAATCGATGACATACTAGAACCGTCTTTATGCAAAGGAGCTCCAAGTGGAATCGCAATGTTGCGTATATGTGCCGGTATATTCATCTTCTCTGCCGCCTCAAGATTTGCAGGAATTGTAGCAATACTGCTGCAAGTCCCTAAGGCAGTTAATGCAGGAGTTATATTGTTCCCCCAAAAAACTTTAAGCCCATTTTGTCCTCCTGCCAAAAGGGCGTATAGACTAAAGAATACAACGAAATAGAATGCGCCTAATGCATAATATAGGCCCAA
>JBLIHD010000249.1:0-3563 GCA_047636335.1 Flavobacterium sp. | reverse complement strand
TCTATGAGATTGACACCGTCATGAAACTAGGAATGGGACACCCAATGGGGCCATTACAATTAGCGGATTTTATTGGTCTTGATGTATGCCTGGCCATATTAAACGTGATGTATGACGGGTTTAAAAACCCAAAATACGCACCCTGCCCATTATTGATAAATATGGTTCGTGCCGGGAAGTTAGGCGTGAAGTCAGCTGAAGGTTTCTATGATTATTCTGAAAGCAAAAAAGCAGAGAAAATTTCTAAACAATTCATATAAAAGGCAAATTCTCACATTGTAGCTCATAGCCTTCGCGCTGTATACCGCAACTTGTACTGAATATTATAAATAATGGCAAAAATAATCCCTTTCCAGGCAGTTCGTCCCACTCGCGATAAAGTTAGCCTTGTAACTTGTCGTTCCTACGAAGAATACGTCACTGCGGAATTGGCCGCACAGTTAGATTTCAATCCACTCTCTTTTTTACATGTCTTAAAACCGGCTTATACAAAACAGGAAACAGTTTCTTTTGAAAAAAGGTACCGTCAAGTATACCAAAGATACCAAGATTTCAAGAACGAAAATATTTTAGTTAAAGACAAAAAACCTGCTATTTATATTCATAAAATAGTCAATAAAAACATGTCATTCACAGGAATAATTGTTGGAACGAGCATTGAAGATTACCGCAATAACAGCATCAAAAAACATGAGGAAACTTTAGCGTTTAGAGTGCAATTACTAAAAGAATACATGAAACATTCCGCGTTTAACACGGAACCCGTTTTAATGACTTACCCAGATGATAAGACGATTGAAAACTGGATATTTCGTTGTACCCAAAAACTGGCTGATTTTGAGTTCTCGACAACTAAAAAAGAAATGAATTATTTATGGAAAATTGATGATACCACCGAAATTAAATGGATTCAGAATGTTTTCGACAAAATAAACACGCTCTATATTGCTGACGGTCATCATCGTTCGGAAGCGGCTAAATTACTGTCGGAAGAAAATGAAAATTCCGAAAATACCGCAAAACATTACTTACTAAGTTATCTGATACCCGAAAACAATGTCAAAATATATGAATTCAATCGGTTAATAAAGGATTTGAACGGGCTGCAAAAAGAAGAATTTATCAATAAATTAAATGAAAATTTTATTGTTGAAAATAAAAATCAACAACCATTCTATCCTTCCGAAAAACACCAATTCGGAATGTATCTCGAAAATGAATTTTATAGTTTGATTTTAAGAAAAGAAAAACAGCATTTTAAAACTCCTTTGGAAAGTCTGGATACGCAGATTTTATATAAAACGGTTCTCTTGCCCGTTTTGGCCATCAAAGATTTACGTAATGATGAACGCATAGAGTATCTTTCCGGAAAACAATCCATTTTGGAAATAAAACAAATCATCGATGAAGGCGAATTTGAACTGGGCTTTATTCTTTTCCCTTCAAACATCAACGAGATTAAAGCTTTGGCAGATCACAATTTGATTATGCCACCAAAAAGTACCTATATCGAACCAAAGTTCAGAAGTGGCATTGTCATTTACGAACTTTAGATTAAAAAAAAACTTTAAAAAACAAAAAATGTCAATAGCTGAAAATTTACTTTCGATAAAAAACAATCTGCCTACCCAAGTTACACTAGTTGCCGTTTCAAAAACAAAACCCGTTGCGGATTTGATGGAAGCCTATGAGGCCGGTCAACGAATTTTTGGAGAAAATAAAATCCAGGAAATGGCCGAAAAATGGGAACAAATGCCAAAAGATATCCAATGGCAAATGATTGGGCACGTTCAGACGAATAAAGTAAAATATATGGCACCATTTGTGAGCTTAGTTCACGGAGTCGACAGTTTCAAATTATTAAAAGAGATCAACAAGCAGGCGGCTAAAAACGACCGGATTATCGATTGCCTGTTGCAGATGCATATTGCGGCAGAGGAAACGAAATTTGGTCTTGATGAGGAGGAATTGGATAGCTTACTTGCTTCCGCAGAGTTTCAGGAAATGAAAAACATACAAATTAAAGGATTGATGGGAATGGCCACTTTTACGGACAATCAAAACCAAATCAAAAAAGAATTTACCCATCTTAAAACTGTTTTTGATGATTTGAGCACTAGAGACGAACTACAACAATGCTCCATCTTATCAATGGGAATGTCCGGAGATTATAAACTCGCCATCGAATGTGGCAGCACCATGGTTCGCATAGGAAGTAGTATCTTTGGCACACGATAATGATTTTTAAATACTGATCAACGATTGTTGATTCATATTTAAAGACTGATTACTAAAAACTATAAACTGAACACAAAATTGTACGCAATACTAGACATAGAAACCACAGGAGGACAATTCAACGAAGAAGGGATAACCGAAATCGCCATCTATAAATTTGACGGTCATGAAATCGTGGATCAATTCATCAGTTTAGTCAACCCTGAAATCCCAATTCAACCTTTTGTGGTTAAACTAACAGGAATAAACAATGCTATGTTACATTCTGCCCCTAAGTTTTTTGAAGTGGCCAAACGCATCATCGAAATGACTAATGATTGCGTTCTTGTCGCGCACAATGCCGATTTTGATTATCGGATATTACGAACAGAATTTAGACGTTTAGGATATGATTTCAACCAAAAAACACTTTGCACTGTAGAGTTGTCTAAAAAATTAATGCCTGAACAACTTTCGCATAGTTTAGGAAAGTTAGTTCGAGCTCTAGGCATCCCTATGGCAGACAGGCACAGAGCAAGTGGAGATGCAATGGCAACAGTGAAGTTATTCAAAATGCTTTTGGACAAAGATTTAGAAAAAGAAATCATTAAAGACTTCATAAAATTTAAAATCGAAAAAGGTTTAGCTCCAAAATTAATTGATATTTTAAATGGTTTGCCTGCTGTAACTGGTGTTTACTATATTTACAATGAAAGTGGTACTCTTATTTATATTGGGAAAAGTATAAACATCCGAAAAAGGCTTAACCAGCATTTTACAGGTATTACTACTAGTGCTAAAAAAATTCAAGTTGAAGTATTTGCCGTAACTTACGAAGAAACAGGAAGTGAATTGGTGGCTCTTTTAAAAGAAAGTGAAGAAATCAAGAAAAATAAGCCTAAATACAATAGAGCACAGCGAAAAAGTCTTTTTCAATGGGCACTATATCCAGAAATGGATGAGCAAGGCTATTTGAACTTAAAATTGTTAAAAGCGGACGGACGTAAAAAAGAAATCACTTCATTCACTAGCTTACAAGAGGGAAAGAATAGTTTGTTCAGAATTACTGATAAGTATAATTTATGCCAAAAATACACAGGCCTGTATCAAACAAAAGCAGCTTGTTTTCAACATAAAATAAAAGAGTGCGATGGTGCCTGCATAGGCATGGTATCTGCAGAAGAATACAATTTAAGAGTATCAGCCTTCATAGCTAATAATAGTTTTGACAATCAAAATATGGTTATTGTTGAAAAAGGAAGGACTATCAATGAACGTAGCGCTGTGCTAGTTGAAAACGGTGTATACAAAGGCTATACTTTCTATGATTTAAATTATCAGATAAC
>JBLIHD010000248.1:0-3578 GCA_047636335.1 Flavobacterium sp. | reverse complement strand
AATCCAGCCAAGGCCTTCTTGTATAGAGCAATAGTATCATTATTATGAAGAATTACATTGTCAATGTTTTTTATAAATACGATATCCTCTTCCAAGTCGTTCAGGTTTTCAATTAAAGCTCCATGACCGCCGGGTCTGAATAACAATTCTCCGTTTTCATCTCTAAACGGACTATTTGAAGAGTCAACAGCAATCGTGTCCGTACTTTTCTTTTGATAGGAGTAACTAACGTTTATTACCGTTTCCGCTTCTTTCTCAACTTTACTTTTTATTAAACTGACAATGTTTTCAAATTGATCTTGGTGTTCCTCGGATACCGTAAAATGCAAATAAGAACTACCATTCGAACTCGAATAATAGCCACATTCATACAAATGTTCTTCAATGGGAGTCGCAATATTCGCGAGGTATTTATGGAAAGGTAAAATTCCTTTTGGTTTGTTGGCAAAATCAAAATAATCCGAAGCCAAAAGTGATTTTATGAAATAATAGTTTTTATAATCACGGTCTAGTGAATCAAAATCACTAAATTCAACCTTTAATTTAGCGTCAATCGTCTCGAAAAATGCAAACTTATCCATCCCAACAATGAAAATAGCAAGCGCATTGTCTTTTTTTCTATTAATATAAGCGTTGATGCTTTCGTTTAATATATCATATTCATTCAGGAAATCACTCAGGAATTTGAACATTCTACTGGCGGCACCTGAAGCAGGCACAAATTTCATTAATTTCAAATCAGATTTGTGCGCATCAAAAAAAGTAGCTTTTTGCAAAAAATCAGTATCAGACAATTTTAAAATCCCGTTAAACAAAGCTGCAGGTTCAATCAAAACCATTTTTGAAATCCCGTTTTTAAAAATGTCTAATTGCTTTTTGAAATTCTCCAATGGAATCCCACGTTCATAGATTTGAACAAAATCAAGTGAAGACAATCCCAATTCTTTTGCTTTTGTCAAATCTTCTATAATTGCAATGGCTTTTTCCAGACGTAAATCCTTATCCCCCGACAGGGTTATAAACGGTTTATTATTATTTATTAATGATTTTTTAAAAACCTCAAAAACTGATTTCCTGCCCTCGGGTTTATCTCTCAGATCATCTTTTTCCCATGGGACATCAATATCCGTAAGAAAGAACAAGTCATATTCATGCTCTTGAGCGGCCTCATCCAGCTGCGGATGACAATATCCATAATAAACTTCAGAAAATACTTTTGTCACCAACAAATTAGTATCGCAAAACAGATACTTATTAGCCACTGCCAGCTTTTCATTTTCTAATTTAGTCTGACCATAAGCTATTGGAAGCATGTCGTCAACATCGCAAATAAGCTGATTTTTATCCCATTTTTCCTGTAAATAATGCCTTGCAAATTCAGGAACCAAGACCGTTTTGTAGTATTCGGCCAATTGAATTGCCAAAGTTGTTTTGCCAGTGCTTTCCGGCCCAAACATTGCGATTTTTATAATAGCAGATTGCTCTTGCGTAAGATTTTTCTCCATTCTAAATAGGCGTATATAGCTAAAATTGTAAAAATTAAATATTGTAACGACAACATCCCCAGTCCGCGATAGGCATACAATGGGGTAACGATCAGATCGCCGATAATCCAAAGCGTCCAGTTCTCGATTTTCTTGTTGGCCATATACCACATGGCTGTGAAAAATATTCCCGAGGCGAACATATCGACGTAGTTATCTTTGTTTATGGTATAATCAAAGAATTTATATATCCCGAAAACTACAAAAACTGTGACAAAAAACAGCAGGATACCTATTATTTTTTCTTTGTTACTCGTTCTTGTGATTGGCAGGTTATCCGCATCTTTTACTTTCCTGGTCCATTTGTACCATCCATAAAAACTCATGATTGTAAAATACCCGTTGATCATCATGTCGCCAAGATAACCCGCGATAAAGAGTAAATAAACCGAAATTATCGTCGCTATCAATCCCGTGGGGTACACCCAGATATTCTCCTTTTTAGCAAACAAAACGCTCAGAATTCCGAAAACAAAAACAATGAACTCCAATACTATATGTGTGGTGGAAACATCTTTATAGGCATTTAGAAAAAAGTCTATCATTATATGGTATTAAGTCTTAACCGGTCTTTTTAACAAAAAAAATCGAGATCATTTTCAAAAGCGGTTCCTATCACCACCAAATCGGCACCAGCGTCATAGGCTTTTTGAATATCGCGTAAATCTACGATTCCGCCTCCAACAATTAATGGTATTTCAATATTTTGGGCGATTAATTCAATCATTTCAACAGGGACCGCCAGTCTAGCACCACTTCCGGCTTCCAGATAAATTAATTTATTCCCCAGCATCTCTCCCGCCTGGGCGGTCGCCAAAACCAAATCAAGATTATTTCTATTCAAAGGCGTTGTTTTACTCACACGTTCCACGGCAGTTTCCGTTCCGCTCTCGATGAGCATATATCCAGTGGAAATTACTTCGAGTTGGGTTGCCTTTAAAACGGCTACCGCTTTTACCTGATGTTCGATCAGATAATCCGGGTTTCTGCCGGAAATCAGCGAAAGGAATAAAATAGCATCCGCTTCATTTGAAATCTGGGATGGATTTCCAGGGAAAAGCACCATAGGCAAATTGACTTTCTGTTTCAGAGAAACAATCAATTCGTCAATTCTGTTTGTTTTAACCTGACTTCCGCCAACGAATATATGCGTTGCGGGGGATTGGTTGATTCTTGAGATCAACAATTGTAGATCTTCCCAAATTATTTTATCAGGATCGAGAAGAATGGCAAGGAGTTTTCTCGACTCGTTTTTTGACTGGATGATTTGTTTGTAAATGTTTGTCATTTTTGGTACGCTGATAATGCGGTTTGAAGTGTTTTTTCTGGATACTGGTTACTGTTTTTCATAAGCATAAACCAAAATGAAATTTTCTATCTCTTCAAAATAAATTTCGAAATCTTTGACTATGGCATCAAAGTGAAGTTCGGCTGCCGCCAATGTATCCTCAATTTCAAAAGCACGCACTTTAATGTGCTCTTTAAAGCTGATGCCCCTTTCATTTCTGATTTTGAAAATGGACTCCTTTGCTCCCCAGATAACGGTCAGCTTCCTGATGTACTCTTCTTTCTTATCCACTTTTAAAAAATGGAAATCATCATCATTAAATTTACTAGCGATTTTGATAATTTTTTCACGTTGCAACTCGATATCAATACCTACCGTATGGTCGCTGACTATTATTGCCGAAAACTCATAGGAATGGGTAATGGAAATGTGCTTGCCGTCTTTGAGATGCGGCTTGCCGAATTCGTTATAATACAAATCAAAATCATTATAACCCGCTTCCTGCAATAACTTGCGAACGCTTAGAAATCCGCGTTGGTGCAATTCGGACTTCATACCGCCGAGTCGTATTAGACTGCTGTCATTTAGCGCCACTTCATCGAACAGCTCCCCATAAGTCTCGGTAATTTTCCAGACGAAAATTTGGGTTGTTGACCCGATGTTTCGGGAGAAATTTATAGTTTTATGTAAAGGCATGTTGTTCTTATCCTGGTTTTTAGCCCCGATGGCAACGGCATCCTTTTTAT
>JBLIHD010000247.1:0-3584 GCA_047636335.1 Flavobacterium sp. | reverse complement strand
TTTGGACACGCAATGGAATCCGGTTCGCACCTCACCGCTTTAAGACGGACAAAAATAGGGGATTATGACGTAAATAACGCCATAGATGTGGCTTTATTCGAAGAAAGCCTGCCACCTCATTTGTAAATAAAAAGCAAAAACAAATTACAAATTCAGGATTGAATTTGTAATCTGTTTTTTTCTAAAATTAAAGTATTTTTATACCATACTGTTTTTGTCTGTGTGGTTGATCACCACTAGTTTAATAATGACTTATGTTTTCTCCTCCAAAAAGGAAGTTTGATAAATAATCATAGAACCTTTCAAATAGCTTTTTCATAGTGATGTTTTTTTAAATTGTGAAACAATATATTAACACCAATAAAAAAGTAAATCAAATAGAATATAGTAGACATGGTTGGCAGCCACTAAGATAAGGCTTTTTTTTAAAAGACCAAGACTTAGAGCTAATGTTTTTTTTAAATTATTCGTTTTGCGCATGCTTACAATCTCATAGGCCAATGAACCAAATCGGGTCTTGAAATTATTGGGACTGTTTCGCAACGAAATAATCTATAAAAACCATGATAGCAGCGAACTAGAATCATGATGCCTAAAGTGAAGTTTGCTATTGTGAATAAGCAACGACTTAACAGTCACTTATGTCTTCATCCTCAAACAGGACATCCGTTAAATAATCACAGAATTTTTTAAATAGCTTTTTCATAGAGATGCTTTTTTTACACCTGTGAAACAATATGTAAACACCGATAAAAAAGTAAATCAAACAGAAACACGGCAAAATTGGTTAGCTATCAATAACTCCAATTTTATTTATTAAAAAACAAAAATTAATTAAATAGCACAGAACTACATACTGCAAAATACCTGTTTTACAATAGACTTTAGACATCCAAAAGAAGCAGGAAGCATCAGCCTGGACCTGTCATTAATTAGTTTTTAATCTAACTGTGCCTCCACTTCAAGCATCATCCCGCTAATTTCATTTTGTGCAGATTCGCCTTTATCGTGCAAATACCACATTTGTAGTTCCGTTTCTGCAGTTTGATCAATTGCTCCATGCTCCTTTTTATAAGTATCAATCAAATCACTAGCCCCTTGTGGCCTGGGCCCCCAGTGGGCAATAGCGCCACCCGTTTCTCGGTTTATAACAATCAGTTTAGGAATGGCTTTTGTTTTATTTGTTAAAAACAAGTTCATCAATTCTTGGTTTTCATCTCTCAACACAATTTTTAAATCTACTTTTCCGTCAGATTCCTTCGCCATCGCATCAAAAATAGGTAGCAACTGGGCACTATCGCCGCACCAGCCTTCGGAAATGACTAACCATATATATTGGTTTTTCAAGGATTTTAATTTCTGACTGATATCGTCCGAAATTTTCATTGTTTTCTCCAAAAGATTCATCCGGGTTTCGTTCAAACCACTGTAAAGCGTCAGTTCTGGCGATTGTTCGTTACCCGTGGATTTTTCACCGCGCAACAAATCAGCCACTAATTTTCTGTATTCAATATACGGGTGACTATTAAACAACGCTTTAGCGATTGGCATTTTCATGTTTCCTTTTTATATAGGTAAAGTTAAAACAAATTACTTATTTTAAAAAGCATAAAAACCATTTCTAAGCAAACAAAAAGTGTAATTTTATAAAAAACAAATAAAGGAACATGGATTTAACTTCAAAATCGATTGGTCTTGTGCTCTCGGGCGGCGGATCAAAAGGTTTGGCTCACGCTGGAGCCTTAAAATTCTTGGAAGAAAAAAACATTCGCCCAACTCGCATTGCAGGAACAAGCGCTGGATCGATTGTAGGCGCAATGTATGCCTGGGGAAAGACCCCCGACGAAATTTTAGCTTTCTTTAAGTCCATTTATCTTTTCCATTGGAGGCATTTTACGTTCAAAAAAGCGGGTTTTATAGATTCCGAGTCGTTCAGAAATAATTTTCATGCTATTTTCAAGGATGCGGTGATCGGGGACTTAAACATTCCTACACAAATAACGGCAACGGACATGGTCAGGGGAAGATTAAAAATTTTTGATTCAGATACAAGAATTATTGATGCCCTTTTAGCCTCTTCGGCATTTCCCGGAGTAATCTCTCCTTTTGAAATAGACGGAGAACATTACAGTGATGGTGGTATTTTAAACCATTTCCCCACAGATATTTTACAAGGGCAATGCGAGGTCATAATTGGCGTTTACGTAAGCCCCATCCAAAAAATAGAAGCTAAAGATTTAAATTCCATAAGGGCAGTCACCTCCAGGGCTTTTGACATTCTTTCGGCAAATACTAATCTGCAAAAATTCAACATCTGCGACTGGGTAATTGAACCCAAAGAGTTAACTCTTTACAGCACGTTTGAAATGAACAAACTTAAAATGGATGCGATTTTTAACATCGGATATGAGGCCGCGAAAACTTCTTATGAAAAACTTAATTTATAAAATTTAGGCGACCCTATTTCAAAAAAAAAGAATATGACTATATTTGCACGAAACAACTCAACAAACACATGAAATATAAAAGAATTCTTCTGAAATTAAGTGGCGAAGCTTTAATGGGCGATAGACAATACGGTATTGACCCGGTGAGATTAGCTGAATATGCCGAAGAAATCAAAAAGATTCACAACAAGGGGGTAGAAATAGCCATTGTTATAGGTGGTGGAAACATTTTTAGGGGTGTTGCCGGTGCCAGCAACGGAATGGATAGAGTACAAGGGGACTATATGGGAATGCTCGCCACCGTTATTAACGGAATGGCTTTACAAGGCGCATTGGAAGACAAAGGAATGCTTACTCGCTTACAAACCGCGCTGAAGATTGAAGCCATTGCTGAGCCTTACATAAAAAGAAGAGCGGTTCGCCATCTTGAAAAAGGCAGAATTGTGATTTTTGGAGCAGGAACAGGAAACCCTTATTTCACAACAGATACAGCAGCCGTTTTGCGTGGTGTTGAAATTCATGCCGATGTGATTTTGAAAGGAACCAGAGTGGACGGTGTTTACGATTCGGACCCGGAGAAAAACGCTTCCGCTGTCAAGTTCGACACTATCTCATTTGAAGACGTAATTAAAAAAGGGTTAAACGTGATGGACTCGACCGCATTCACTTTAAGCCAAGAAAACAAATTGCCGATAGTGATTTTCGACATGAATAAACAAGGAAATCTTGAGAAAATCTGCCAAGGAGAAAACATAGGAACCGTAGTAAATATATAGTTAGTAGTATGCAGTGATCAGTTTGCAGCAAAACTGATCACCGCATACTGATCACTGACCACTAAATAAAAAGTTATGACTGAAGAAATTGAATTTATATTAGATAGCACCAAGGAATCAATGCTTGGTTCTATTGCCCACTTAGAAAAAGAATTTTTAAACATTCGCGCAGGTAAGGCATCTCCAGCCATGTTGGGAAGTGTTTTTGTTGATTATTACGGTTCGGCTACGCCACTTTCACAAGTATCAAAAATTAGTGTTCCGGACGCAAGAACGATAACCTTACAGCCTTTTGAAAAGAGCATGCTGCATCCGATTGAAAAAGCGATTATGATAGCAAACATTGGCTTTAACCCAATGA
>JBLIHD010000246.1:0-3600 GCA_047636335.1 Flavobacterium sp. | reverse complement strand
GACCACTCCCGATTGATTTCACAAAAAACGACTCTGGACTACCAGAAAGAGTTTCGCAAAATATCGATGGAAATGTCGATGGTGAATTCCTATGAAGACTGGGTCGAACTTTACAAGAAACTGATTTTTTGGGAGCTCAACCTCGAGAGCATAAACGATCACGGGATGATCGAAATTCTGGAATCACAAAAAGCGGAGGCCAACTCCCAGTTCGGCAAGTTTATCGAACGCAATTATGAGGACTGGTTTTTGCCCAAAGCGGACAAGCCCGTCCAGTCTCATACCCTCTTCAGGGAACTGGTGGTTCCTGAAATCGTGAAGAAAGACAAACCCATTCTTTTTGTTGTGATCGATAATTTGCGTTACGACCAGTGGAAAGTTTTTGAGAGCGAAGTCTCTAATTATTACAAGCTGGAAAAGGAAGTGCCTTACTATTCTATTTTGCCGACGGCCACTCAATATGCACGAAACGCAATTTTTTCCGGTTTGACGCCGCTTGAAATGGAGAAACAGTTTCCGCAATATTGGAAAAATGATCCCGAAGAAGGAGGTAAAAACCTCTATGAAGCAGAGTTTTTATCGGCTCAATTGAAACGATTGGGACTGAAGATCAAGGAAGATTATTTCAAGATCACCAATTTGACATCAGGAAAAAAACTGGTGGAGAATTTCAAAGGACTCAGAGAAAATGACCTTGTGACTGTGGTTTATAACTTTGTGGATATGCTCTCGCACGCCAAAACCGAAATGGACGTTGTGAAAGAATTGGCGTCAGATGACAAGGCGTATCGCTCGCTGACATTGAGCTGGTTTAAGAATTCTCCCCTTTTGGAGATCATCCAACAGGCGCAAAAAATGGGTTTCAAACTCATTTTGACCACCGATCACGGCACCATTAACGTCAAGAACCCTTCGAAAGTAGTGGGAGATAAGAATACTAGTCTCAATCTGAGATACAAAACTGGACGTAGCCTTACTTATGAGCAAAAAGACGTCTATGCCGCAAAAGATCCTAAAAAAATCGGTTTACCTTCCATTAATATGAGCAGTTCTTATATTTTTGCAAAAAACGATTTGTTTCTGGCCTATGTCAACAATTACAATCATTATGTGAGTTATTATAAAAATACCTATCAACATGGCGGTATTTCATTGGAAGAAATGATCATCCCGTTTTTGATTTTTAATCCGAAGTAATTTTGTAGTGAAAAATGAGTCGTTTATTGCTTTTAACAATAGAATTACCATAATACATTTCACTACTCACTGTTCACCAATTCAAAATTTATAATTCAAAATATTTTTTACCCATGGAATTTATTTTTTCATTAGATGAAATCGCAAATGTAGCGCGCAGTGTAATTGCTAAAAACCCTAATAAAGTGATTCTTTTTCACGGGGAAATGGGTGCTGGAAAGACTACTTTCGTAAAACAACTTGCCAAGGAATTGGGCGTAACGGAAGCGACCAGCAGTCCTACCTTTTCTTTAGTTAATGAGTACCAAACTACTGACAATAAATTAGTTTATCATTTTGATTTTTATAGGTTAAAAAACGAAATAGAAGCCTTGGATATGGGGGTTGAGGAGTATTTGTATTCGGGCAATTGGTGTTTTATCGAATGGGCCGAACAAATCCCCAATCTTATACCGGAATCGCATTCAGTTATTTCCATTAAGGAACTTGCTGATGGCAGGCGTGCCTTAGAATTAAGTTAAATTATAGCCATTAATTTTATGAATTTAGAAAATAGTGTAACGATTATCCCGTTTTCCACCGATTTGACGGAACACATAAAAACACTGAATGTCGAATGGCTCAAAAAATATTTTAAAATTGAACCCAAAGACGAAAGGGTACTTTCGAATCCACAAGTCGAAATAGTCGATAAAGGCGGAATGATTTTTTATGCCAAATACAACGGCGAAATTGTGGGTACGGTTTCCCTGATAAAAATGACTGATACCGTATTTGAACTCAGTAAAATGGCAGTTACAGATAGCGTTCAGGGACTAGGAATAGGAAAAAAACTGCTACAACATTGCATTGAAGCTGCTCAAGAGCAAGGTCTCGATAAAATCATCCTATACTCCAACAGGAGATTAAAGTCGGCCATTTATTTGTATGAAAAATTCGGCTTTAAAGAAGTTCTTTTGGAGGACGGTGTTTATGAAAGAGCAGATATTAAAATGGAAAAGATTATTTCCTGATTAATATTACTCCTAGTTGCATATTTCTATGCGTAAAAAGTCTTTTTTTTTAATCTTTTTGTGTATTTTTACTGTAAATCATCCTATTAACAATGTCAATATCATTTACGCCTTTCACAAAACAACAGTTACTGCCTCAAGAAGAAAAACTAGAGGTAGCTAGAAAAAAAAGCGACCTTTTTATCGGTATCCCCAATGAGACTAGTTACCAAGAACGCCGTATATGTCTCACTCCAGACGCTGTAAATTCATTAAGTTTTAATGGGCATCGGGTGATGATTGAAGCGGGCGCAGGTGAAAGTTCTAGTTATTCGGACAAAGAATATAGTGATGCAGGCGCAGAAATAACTAGTGATACCGCAAAAGTGTTTAGCTGTCCGATGATTTTGAAGGTGGGACTACCCACCCTAGCGGAAATCGCGATGATGAATAATCACACTATTTTGATATCGTCCATTCAATTGAAAACGACACGAAAAGCATATTTTGAAGCCCTTAGCAAAAAAAAAATTACTGCCTTAGCTTTTGAATATATAAAGGATGACGATGGTACATACCCCGCCGTGCGATCGTCTAGTGAAATTGCCGGCACGGCTTCCGTATTAATCGCCGCAGAATTGATGATTACTAATGAATTCGGGAAAGGGCTGCTATTTGGCAATATTACCGGCGTTCCTCCTACAGATGTCGTGATATTAGGCGCTGGAACGGTGGGTGAATTCGCAGCAAAAACGGCTCTAGGATTGGGTGCAAGCGTAAAGGTTTTCGACAATTCAATTACCAAACTACGACATTTGCAAAACAATCTGAACCAACGGATTTTCACTTCAACAATTCAACCCAAATCTTTATTGAAAGCTCTTAGACGTTGCGACGTAGCCATCGGTGCTCTGAGCGGCATAGAACGTTGCCCTGTGGTCGTTACTGAAACTATGGTGGAGCACATGAAAAGAGGGGCGGTAATCGTGGACGTCAGTATTGATACCGGTGGCTGCTTTGAAACATCAGAAGTGACCTCCCACGAAAAACCGACATTCATAAAAAACAACGTGGTCCATTATTGCGTTCCCAATATCCCTTCTCGTTATTCGAAAACGGCTTCGCTCGCCATAAGTAATATCATCAGCCCTTACCTTATGCAAATAGCCGAAGACGGCGGTATAGAAAGCGCAATTCGTTGCGATGTGGGATTAAAACACGGGGTCTACCTTTATCACGGAATATTGACCAGTAAAGTCATTGGTGATTGGTTCGATTTACCGAATAACGACATCAATTTAATTGTGTTTTAAGTAAACTTTCATTTACCTTTGCAAAAAAAATTCATGAAGTTTGCACAACGTTTTGCCTATTATTTAGTAGGATTAGTATTAGGACTATTTTTTGTGGG
>JBLIHD010000245.1:0-3600 GCA_047636335.1 Flavobacterium sp. | reverse complement strand
ACAAAACCCACACGCTGCCAGTGCACAATCATTTCAAGAGTTTTGTTGACAACCTCTTGGAAAAAGTTGATGTAGCTTTCTTTGTTAGCTCCTTTTACTTCTGGGAAATGATGTTTAATGGTGAAATCAGTGAGCAATTTTAATGTTTTTAGATCATTTTGGGAGGAAAAGAGTTCGAAATTCCCAAAACGGATAAACGATGGTGCCACTCTGCACACCACGGCCCCTTTTTCATAATCGGGATGACCATCATACATAACGTCGCGCAATACTTGGTCGCCCGTAAGCATTAATGAAAGTGACCTAGTGGTGGGAACACCTAAGTGAAACATGGCTTCACTGCATAAATGTTCCCGAATGGAAGAACGCAATACGGCCAATCCATCCGCTCCGCGGGAATATGGAGTTAGGCCGGCTCCTTTAAGCTGTAAGGTATATGTTTTTTGTTTGTTTTCGACTTCTGCCAGAATGATGGCTCGTCCATCGCCTAGTTGTCCGGCCCAGTTGCCAAACTGGTGGCCTGCGTAACTCATGGAATAGGGACGGGTATCAGGAAGCACTTTTTTTCCTGAGAATACATTCGCAAATTCAGCTAATTGAGCATCTTTTTTGGTGATACCAAGCATTTCCGAAACTTCTTCCGTAAAATGTATTAATTTAGGATTGGACGGGGTTCTGGGGGTAACATAGGAAAAACAAGCATTTTTAACCTGACGCGTAACATTTGTTTCATTATTATCTGCAGGAAGTTTTGCACTAAACCTATTGTTGATTTTTAAATTCATTTTGTAGTATATAAATATCAAAATTAATGAAATATTTTGATAACAGTAGTTAATAAAAACCAAATAGACTTTGATTTATTAGCGACGGTGTTTCCATCTTTTATGAGTCCAGAAATAATATTCAGGTGCCTCATAAATTTGTTTTTCGACTTCCTTGATGAAAGCGTGGGTAATTCCAAAATCAGAGACAGACTTTGGGTCGTCGCTCAAAGGCACTAAGGTCGCTTCGTAATATCCTCTTTTAACCTTTTTAACTTTCGCAAAAATAACGTTCAAATCATGTCTTTTGGCGAGCATTTCAGCACCCGTGTGAACTGGAACTTCCACGCCCATGAAACTGTCCCAATGAAATATTCGGTCAGCTTTTGGGGATTGGTCACTGGCCAAACCATATATGCTAAGAATGCCGTTCTTTTGATTGTGATTAATTAAAGGAATTGTTTTGCTGGTTGTAACTAATTGGGTGTTGTATTTCGAGCGAAGATCTCTAATGAGTTTGTCAAAATATTTATTGCTTATTTTTTTATAAACACCTACACCTTGGTAGCTCACTTTTTGATTTAGGACGAGTAACCATTCCCAACTTGCGTAATGGGATGCCAAAAGCACTATGCTTTTTTCTTTTTTTTCATATTCTTTGATTACTTCTATATTTGTGATTATGAATCTTTTGTTCATTTCTTCGAGTGAAATGGTCATTGTTTTTGTCATTTCCATAAACATATCGCATAGGTGGTGGTATGATTTTTTTTCTATTGAGAGACGTTGCTCGGGGCTAAGATGGGGCAGAGCTAAAGCGATATTAGCCCTAACTGTTTTTTTGCGATAGCCTATGACATAATAAACTAAAAAGTATACCACATCCGATAACAAATAAAAAATAGGGAATGGAAGTATGGAAATCATCCAAAGAAAAGGGTAAGCTATTATGAATATTAGAAATTGCATGCAGTAATTTTTCTTGCAAATATAGGCCAAAAATGGCCAAACATATAAATTATGGGAAGGTACTAATGAAGTATTGGAGAATCACTACCTTTACATTTCACAATAAACACACTTTATGAATTTAATATTAATTGCAATAATCGTTGCAAATGCACTTTTTAGCTACAAAGGATTTAATGATCATTCCTTCTTCAGAAAATATGAATTTCATATGGGAAGGGTTCGGTCAGGTGAACAAATCAGGATTTTATCGTCAGGTTTCCTCCATGCTGACATAGCGCATTTGGCTTTTAATATGATTACGCTTTATTTTTTTGCTCCTGTCGTTATCGCTTATTTGGGTAATATTTTATTTGTTATAGTTTATTTTGGCAGTTTAATTTTCGGAAGTTTATTAACGATTTTTTTCCATAAAGATGATTATAATTACAGGGCTGTAGGTGCTTCTGGTGCTGTTACCGGTGTTTTATATTCCGCAATATTATTGCGACCGGACATGATGTTGGGCATCTTTTTTATAATTCCTATTCCCGCCTATCTCTTTGGAATCCTCTATTTGTTATATTCAATCTACGGAATGAAAGCCAAGAACGACAATATAGGACATACGGCACATTTTGGGGGCGCCATAGGCGGTTATTTGATAACTCTCATAACCAATCCCAATTTACTTGTTGAAAATACGTTTATGGTTGTATTGTTGACCATTCCTATTATTATCCTTTTTGCAATGGCCAAAATGGGCAAGCTGTAGTGGTATAGATATTGAACGGGAAGACATATAAAAACAACTCAAAATAATACAATATGAAGAAAGTAGCATTAATTCTATCCATGTTATTTATGGGAATGTCATATGCACAAGAAGTAAGGCAAGTTCCCCAAGTCAGTGTCTCAGGAGAGGGCAAGGTAAAGGCCGTTCCGGATCAGGCTATCATAAGGGCGACTGTCAAAACAAAAGGCAATGATGCCAAAGACGTAAAGAAAGAAAACGATAAACAATTTGAAGCGGTGCTAAAGATGATGAAAAAGATGAATCTGGCGCCAGCTGATTATAGAACGCAACGCGTTTCTTTGAACCCGATTTTTGATTATGAAAAAAAGAAGACCACTTATAACGCTAGCCAAAGCGTCGAAATACTGTTAAGGGACTTATCCCGATATGATGAATTGATGGAAGGTCTGGTGGACCAAGGAATCAACCAAATTGACAATGTGACTTTTCAGTCTTCAAAACTGTCTCAATATCAATCAGACGCCCGAAAAATGGCGATGAAGGACGCCAAGCTCAAAGCCGAAGACTATGTGTCTGTTTTAGGGCAAAAAGTGGGAAGGGCGATCACTATAACAGACAACTCTCAAAACTATCAGCCACAGCCCGTTTATGCAAGAATGAAAACAATGGCAATGGACGAAAGTTCCACAACTCGTGAAACGCTTGCTGAAGGAGAAATGACGATAACCGCAAATGTAAGTGTGAGTTTTACTTTGGATTAAAAACCGCAATAGTTAGAATTCAAAAGTCCCCTCTCTTTACAAAAGGAGAAAAGACTTTTTTTTGGAGAAAGCACTTGTGGAATGCTTAGGGTACTCCCGCATCTTGAGTTTTCCAAAAAAAAAGTAAGTTCTAGGTCCATAGTAGCGCAAAAGAAAACGCTGCAATTGCTGGCAGCGTTTTGGGGAAGAGCGTAATACCGACACTTTGAGAGTACCTGCGAAATTTTGGAAATTTTTTGCATAAAAAAACGCTGCAATTGCTTGCAGCGTTTTGGTGGGGAGAGTAGGATTCGAACCTACGAAGACGTAGTCAGCAGATTTACAGTCTGCCCTCGTTGGCCGCTTGAGTATCTCCCCGAAGCCTTTGAGT
>JBLIHD010000244.1:0-3621 GCA_047636335.1 Flavobacterium sp. | reverse complement strand
CGGCCCCCAAATTGCAGCCGCTTTCTTTGATTATTTTGGTTTTATTACATTCTTTCCGGAACTCTAATACAGAACAAGCTAAAAGAAGCCGCAATGGTGTCCGCTACCTTTTTTAATAATTTACGATCGAATTTTCCTTAGTCCTTGTCGTCTAAATGTGTTTCGTGTTCCAATAAGTCTCTTATTAATTCCCCAATATCATGATGTCCGTCATCATTACGGGTACTGATTTCGATAACACCGTCACCATCTGTGTCCAATAATAAATTTTGACTCGCTAAAGACGCGAATTTGGCCATAAGGGCATCCAATTGTATTTTAATATTAAGTGATATATCGTTACTATTGACTGTGAAATCTTTGGACGGCTCATTAAAATCTATTTCTAATTCAACATCTTTATCACTCCAAAAAACAAATTCCTTACCATCAATGGTTCCTTTAATTAAAATACTTTTGCCGAACATATCTCCAACCTCAATACCGGTTTCGAACTTAAATTTTATTTCTTCATATTTGGCATTGGGAATGGCCAAAGAAGCGATCGTTTGACTCAGAGTTTTGTTTGTATCCAATAAATCTAATAAAAATGGGCCCATCAATTTGACATCCTCATGACTTGGTTCGTCGTTATACCTGTCGTCGTCTTCATCAGTTTCAAATTTAATATTCCCGATGTTAATTTTAAAATCAGTAATAACTACGGTTGATGCCATCCGCGCAGCTGAAAAAGTCAAGCCCGAGGTCGAAACGGCGGATGCCTTTAAGGTAACATTCCCGTTTTTGGACGTGGACGAATTATCAGTACAAGAGCTCATCATAATGACAAGTAAAGCTAAAATCAGTGTCTTTTTCATAATGCCATTATCTATTTGTTCGTAATACAGCAAACGAAACATTTGCCTTTATATTACGCCCTTTATAAACATTTATTAAAAAAAAGTTAACAGACCCTGTTATCGCAAACGTTATTTATTTCATGTGGAAAACTTCATAGGTAACCTTTCTTACAGAACAGCTCCTTCATGTGTGATCAAACGAATTCTACTGGCAGATTAAACCGCCACTTATGATTACATTCGTAAATACATTCCAATAAGTTTTTTTTACCTTTACGACAAAACAAAACCGATTTACACGAATTCCAAAATCAATATATACAATTATGAGTTATAACGACATTATCGGCACTATAGGAGTTGGCCTCATTTTAATCGCCTATTTTTTAAATATATTTTCGCTTATCCCAAAAGAAGGGTTGTTGTATTTTATTTTAAATATAATCGGGGCTTGCATTGCCTGCTATGCTTCCATATTAATCAACTACATTCCATTTATAATCCTTGAGGGTACATGGGCCGCGGTAAGCCTAATCGCATTAATCCAAAGCAGCAAGAAAAAATCAATTGCCCACAATTAATAGAGAGATATCAGTACATTCGCTTTAAATTGTATTCCATTAACAAAAAACGACCCCAATTTGAGGTCGTTTTTTTTCTGAAATTTATTTTTTTTACATTCTTTCGGGAACATTGATCCCTAAAAGTTTAAAAGAAGAAGCAATGGTATCTGCTACTTTTTTTGATAACTGAACCCTGAATATTTTTTCGGTTTCCACTTCTGAACCTAATATGGGAACAGTCTGATAGAAAGAATTGTACTCGCGAACCAAATCGTAAGTGTAATTCGCCAACAGTGCAGGACTGTGGTTTTGAGCCGCATTCTGTATCACCTCTGGATATAATTCCAACTGTTTCAATAATTCCTTCTCTTTTTCATGTAGCGTTACGATTCCTGATTCACTTGAAAAACCAAAATTAGCTTTACGAATTATGGATTGAATTCTGGCGTAAGTGTATTGTATGAAAGGCCCAGTATTTCCGGCAAAATCTACCGACTCTTCAGGATTGAAGAGAATTCTTTTTTTGGGGTCTACTTTCAAAATATAATATTTCAAAGCCCCGAGACCTATAGTTTTATACAATTCCGCTTTTTCTTCGGCGGAGTAACCGTCCAGCTTCCCTAAATCTTCGGCGATTTTCTGTGCCGTTTCCGTCATTTCCTGCATCAAATCATCTGCATCTACAACAGTTCCTTCACGACTTTTCATTTTTCCGGAAGGCAAATCTACCATTCCATAAGATAAATGAAACAGGTCTTCAGACCAATCAAAACCCAATTTTTTCAAAATTAAAAACAAAACTTTAAAATGATAGTCTTGTTCGTTACCTACAGTATAGACCATTCCACCCACATCTGGATAATCTTTCACACGTTGAATGGCAGTACCGATGTCCTGTGTCATATACACAGCAGTTCCATCAGAACGCAATACGATTTTGCGATCCAATCCTTCGCCAGTCAAATCGATCCAAACGGAGCCATCAGGGTCCTTTTCGAAAATACCCTTTTCAAGTCCAATTTGAACCACGTCTTTTCCTAACAAATAGGTATTACTTTCATAGTAATAGCAGTCAAAATCAACTCCCATATTTTTATAAGAGATGGCAAAACCATCATAGACCCATTGGTTCATTTTTTTCCAAAGCGTAATCACTTCTTCGTCACCCGCTTCCCATTTTAAAAGCATCTCTTGTGCTTCCAGAATCATTGGCGCTTGCTTTTTAGCTTCCTCCTCGGTGTTTCCTTCGCCCATTAATTGAGCTATCTCTGCCTTATAGGCCTTGTCAAAAGCTACGTAAAAATTACCAACTAATTTATCCCCTTTTAACCCTGTCGATTCCGGAGTTTCACCATTTCCAAATTTCTGCCAAGCCAGCATTGATTTACAAATATGAATTCCCCTATCGTTTATGATTTGAGTTTTATATACTTTTTTGCCTGAGGCTTTGATAATCTCCGCAACAGAATAACCCAAAAGGTTATTACGGACGTGACCTAAATGCAGTGGTTTATTTGTGTTTGGTGAGGAATATTCGACCATCACCGCTTTATCCTCAGTCCCGAAGCTTCGGGATGGATTAACAAAACCAAATTTCAGGTCGTCTCTAATCCCGTTGAAGAAATTCAAATAGTACTCGTCTGAAATCACGATATTCAAGAATCCGGAAACCACATTGAATCTGGCGACTTCCGCTACATTTTCAACCAGATAGTTTCCTATTTTATTCCCCAATTCTACGGGGTTGCTTTTCACAACTTTCAATAAAGGAAAAATAACCATCGTAATATCCCCTTCAAATTCTTTCCGAGTACTCTGAAATTCAACTTTGTCAATAGCTATATCAAACAAGGTTTGAATGGCTTTTTCGATTGATGGCGTAAGAATTTGGGATAATGTCATTTTTATGTGTTTATTTTAAGGTTACAAATATAGCTATAATGCAGCAATTTGTAAATTGGAAAACAAGATAATTTCTTACTCAAAATGAGAGTTTTGACTCTTTGATAGCCACAAAACACTAATTTTTTCGATAAAAGTGTAACATTTTTTCTTTTAGCGAGTCTATTGGGTATGCTCTCGTAACTATTTTCAATACAAGCGCGAACTTTTGTTAAATCATTACTGCTTCCTTGTCTAGAACTGTTTCTAGAAAAAGTGTGGGCAAAAAAACAAAGCTATCCAAAGAAACAAAAATAAAACCCCAGGCAGTAGTGGAG
>JBLIHD010000243.1:0-3636 GCA_047636335.1 Flavobacterium sp. | reverse complement strand
TTACTGGGTGCGTATTCAGCAATGAATCGTCAAATAGGACGTGGAAAAATAACAATGCACAAACGTCACGAAATGCTAGATTTAGTAATTGTGGACGGAAAAGCAAGAGGAATTATTGCTCGTAATTTAGTTACAGGTGAAATCGAAAGACATTCAGCTCATGCAGTTGTTATTGCTTCTGGAGGTTATGGAAACGTTTTCTTTTTGTCTACAAATGCAATGGGATCTAACGCTACTGCAGCTTGGAAAATACACAAAAAAGGAGCGTTTTTCGCGAATCCTTGTTACACACAAATTCATCCTACTTGTATTCCGGTATCCGGAGATCATCAGGCCAAATTGACATTGATGTCTGAATCCTTGCGTAACGATGGTCGTATCTGGGTGCCAGCAAAATTAGAAGACGCTAAAGCGATTCGAGAAGGGAAATTAAAACCAACTCAAATTGTTGAAGCAGACCGTGATTATTATTTAGAAAGAAGATATCCTGCATTTGGAAATCTTGTTCCTCGTGATGTAGCTTCTCGTGCTTCAAAAGAAAGATGTGATGCTGGTTTTGGAGTTAATAAAACAGGTGAAGCGGTTTACTTAGATTTTGCTGCGGCAATTCAACGTTACGGAAAAGAGCAAGCACACATAAAAGGTTTAGACGAAAAGGATGCTGAAGTAATTGTCAAACTAGGTACTGATGTAGTAGCTAATAAATACGGTAATTTATTTCAGATGTATGAGAAAATCGTAGATGAGAATCCATATGCAACTCCTATGATGATTTATCCAGCGGTACATTACACAATGGGAGGAACTTGGGTTGATTACAACTTACAAACTACTATTCCTGGATGTTTCTCTATTGGGGAATCAAATTTCTCAGACCATGGTGCAAATCGTCTAGGTGCTTCCGCTTTAATGCAAGGATTGGCTGATGGATATTTTGTGTTGCCCTATACAATCGGTGATTATTTATCACCGGATATCAAAACGGGACCAATCCCTACTGACACTCCAGAATTCGACGCTGCTGAAAAAGCAGTTAAAGAGCAGATCGAAAAATTCATGAACAATAACGGAACACAGTCCGTCGATCATTTTCATAGAAGATTGGGTAAAATTATGTGGGACAAAGTTGGAATGGCAAGGAATGTTAAAGGTCTAAATGAAGCTATTTCAGAGATCGCAGCACTACGCGAAGAGTTTTACAATGATGTTAGAGTTCCAGGAACTGATAAAGGATTCAATCAAGAATTAGAAAAAGCAACGCGTGTTGCCGATTTCTTAGAATTGGGAGAATTGTTCGCTAAAGATGCATTGCACCGTAATGAATCTTGTGGAGGTCACTTCCGTGAGGAATATCAGTCTGCTGATGGTGAAGCACAACGTGACGATGAGAATTTTGCTTATGTAGCTGCATGGGAATACAAAGGGAAACCAAGTGATGCTGTTTTACATAAAGAAGAATTAATTTTCGACAACGTTAAATTGGTAACTCGTAGTTATAAATAGTAATTTGTCGAGAGTTAAAAGTAAAAAGTTTAAATAATAGCAAGCTTTTTTACTACAGGCTCTAAGACTTTCAAATTTTAAAAGATGAAACTTAAATTAAAAATATGGCGTCAGAAAAACGCCCAAGATAAAGGAGCAATGGTCGACTACCAAATCGACGGAATTGAGCCAGATATGTCATTCCTTGAAATGCTAGACGTGTTCAATCAAGACTTGATGAATAAAGGGGGAGAGCCAGTAGCATTTGACCACGATTGTCGTGAAGGGATTTGCGGAATGTGTTCTTTATATATCAATGGTGAAGCACATGGTCCAGACAGAAAAGTAACTACTTGTCAATTGCACATGCGTATGTTCAATGACGGGGATACAATCACTATCGAGCCATTTCGAGCAGCAGCTTTCCCAGTGGTTAAAGATTTGGTAGTTGATAGAAGTTCTTTTGATAGAATTCAACATGCTGGAGGATTCATATCTGTAAACACTTCAGGAAATACCATCGATGCAAATACGATTCCAATAAACAAGAAAGATGCAGATGATGCGTTTGATGCGGCGACCTGTATAGGTTGTGGTGCTTGTGTTGCAAGCTGTAAAAACTCATCAGCTATGTTGTTCGTAGCTGCAAAAATATCGCAGTATGCATTGTTGCCCCAAGGAAGAATAGAGGCGACTGATCGTGTGTTGAACATGGTACACCAGATGGATGCAGAAGGTTTTGGTAACTGTACTAACACTGGAGCTTGTGAGGTGGAATGTCCAAAAGGAATTTCTTTAGAGAACATCGCTCGTATGAACAGAGAATATCTTTCTGCAAGTATGAAAGGATAATATCTTTCGAGTTAAATATAAAAACGCATTCATTAATTTGGATGCGTTTTTATATTTAATATATTTTGTACTTTAGAAAAAAATATAAAATAATGGACGCATTATCATTTAAGGGAAATAATTTTAATTTCAAAAACGTTTTATTATTGTTTGTTTTTTTGTTTAGTGGTTTGTATTTGACTGCACAAGAAAGCGGGATTTATCTGAAAAAGGAAAACAGTAAAAAGTCGACTTTTTTAAAAGAAAATAAAAGAATTAAAATTAGAACCGTGGCAGGTGAGAATATCATTGGCAATTATAAGATCGTAGACGAAAAAAAGATCATGATAAAGAACCAGACAGTTGCTCTTGATTCAATTGTCTCTATCAGTAAGCATTCAAGATTTTCATCTATTGCCTCGCCAATTTTTGTGTTGGTAGGGTCTGTCTTTGTTGCAGTGGGAACCGCTGGTTTGATTGTGGGCAGCTATGGAGTTCTTGCAGCTCCATTGATCCCTCTTGGCCTGCCACTTATTTTAGTTCCGATATTGGCCAATAAACATAAAAGTGCAGCTTGGAAATATCAAGTTGTAAATTGATTGATGAAAATTCTATAGTCAAAACTATATAATACAAACTAAATGAAAATAGCACTAATTCAATCGTCACTGGTTTGGGAAAATCCGGAAGCAAACAGAACGTATTTTGAAAAAAAAATCAATGCGATTACTGAGGAAGTAAATCTAATTGTGCTTCCTGAAATGTTTACTACAGGTTTTACCATGAACCCATCAGCAGTAGCAGAGACAATGCAAGGCAAAACGGTGGTCTGGATGCAATCTTTGGCGAAAGCCAAAAATACAGCAATAACCGGGAGTGTAGTGATTGAAGAAAGCTCGAATTATTATAACAGAATGTTATTTGTGTTCCCATCTGGGGAAATACAACATTATGATAAGAGACATTTGTTTACACTAGCCGGTGAAGACAAGGTCTATTCAAGAGGCACTCAGAAATTGATTGTAGACTACCTAGGTTGGAAGATCTGCCCTTTTGTTTGTTACGACCTGCGATTCCCGGTTTTCTCGCGTAATGTCGAGAATTACGACTTACTGATTTATGTTGCAAGTTGGCCCAAAACAAGAATAAATGCCTGGGATATATTGATTAGGGCGCGAGCAATTGAAAACATGAGTTATGCGGTTGCTGTCAATAGAACCGGAGAGGATAAAAACGGATATGCTTATGTAGGGCATTCGCAAGCGACCGATTTTCTGGGGGAATATATTCTTGAACCACAACAATCGGAGGGAGTTTTCTTTG
>JBLIHD010000242.1:0-3643 GCA_047636335.1 Flavobacterium sp. | reverse complement strand
TTTGCGAGTTCTAATAATATAAATTCAATTATGAAGCGGATGACTTCGATTTCGATTATTTTGATGATTCCGGTATTGATTATTAGTTTGTATGGAATGTAACTAATAACTTAGAAGCTCGTCGATATGGTTTATGAATTGTTATTTCCGTATTCGTTTTGTTATCCGATTTCGGTGTGTGTTTGTTGAAAGGAAGAAGGTGGCTTTGATAAAAATAAATTTCAACTTCGATTTTTTTTAGTAGTGAAACTATGATTTTAGTTTAATTGGCCACTAGAAAGTATTAATCCCAAAAAAAAGTAATTTTAAATTCAAGTTTAACCCTGCATTTAATATTAAAAGGGAAGTGTGTGTTTTATCAATACACATGGAATAGTTGTCTGTTTTATTGCTAATAAGCTAGTGGCTGATTACTTAATGAAGGTTTTTTCGCATGTTTTAGGATAGGACAAATTTATAGAGTATATTTATTTTTCAAAGAACTTACTATCTAATGAGAAAAAAAATATTGTTTTTATTCGTGCTTTGTTTTGGTATTACTCATGCTCAAAATGACTACCTGAACTATCAAAATCTTACTAAAAACCTAAAAGCGCTTGGTGCCAAAAGTAACTATTGCACTGTCAAATCAATTGGAAAAAGCAGTGGCGGCAAAGAAATATGGTTGGTAACAATTTCTGAATCAACTACTCCAAAACCAGCTTTGCTTATTACAGCCGGGCTTGACGGTAAAAGCCGTGCTGGTACGCAGATTGCCTTAAAGATGATTGAGAACTTATTAAACAGCGAGAAATTGTCAAAGATTTTAGAGGAAAAAACAATTTATTTTGTTCCATCTGTAAATCCAGATGCCATAGACGCCTCTGTTGCTGATATAAAAATGGAGAAGAGAGGTAACGATGCAGAAACTGATGATGATAGAGATGGCAGAATTGGCGAAGACCCTTTTGAAGATTTGAATAAAGATGGTTTAATTACTCAAATACGAATTGAAGATATAACAGGAAATTATATTGAAAGCCCAGAGGATTCACGTGTTTTAATAAAAGCAGATCCAATGAAAAATCAAGTTGGAAAGTATATTTTGATTTCGGAGGGAATTGATAATGATAAAGATGGCATGTTTAATGAAGATTTTTCAGAAGGAGTCAATATAGATAAGAATTTCACGTATGACTATCCTGTTTTTGAAAAAGGTGCAGGAGTTTATGTGGCTTCTGAATCGGAAACTAGAGCACTTCTTGATTTTTTATATTTGAATCAGAATATATATGGTGTAATTACTTTTGGAATGCACAATAATTTATCTGAAAGCCCTAAGTACGACAGTAAGTTAACCGGATCTAGAATAATTAAGGGATGGTTAGAAAAGGATATCAAAGTAGCAGAGCAGGTTTCTAAATTATATACGCAAAAAGCAGCGATAAAGGACGGTCCCAAAATGCCAATGACCAAAGGAAATTTTGCGCAAACTGCTTATTTTCACGCGGGTAGATTCAGCTTCTCTACACCGGGATGGTGGATTCCTAAAGTTGAAGTTAAAAAAGATTCGCTTGATTCTAAACTAGGTAAACCAAAAGATAAAGAGGAGGTAAACTTAGAAGTCTCTTTTTTAAAATGGGCTGATAGCCAAAATATAAAAAGTATTTTTGTCAATTGGTCAGTCATTAAGCACCCTGACTTTCCAAATCAAAAAGTAGAAGTGGGAGGTCTCGCGCCTTGTATTTTGAATAATCCTCCTGTAAATTTCCTGGAGGAGGCAGCTACTAAGCATGTACTTTTTGTGGAAGAACTTTTAGCGGCCATGCCAAAAATTGAAACAAATGTTCCCGAAGTAGAAAAGGTAAATGAGGACTTATATCGCGTCACTATAAAAGTAGCCAACAAAGGACTACTGCCTACATATACTGAAATAGGGGATAAAATCCGATTTGTTTCTAAAATGAAAACAGAGATTCTACTTCAAAAAAATCAATCAATGGTTTCTGGCAGAAAATATTTTATTCGTAATAGTATGCAAGCGGATGAATCAGATGAATATTCATGGCTGATTTCAGGTACAGGAAAAGTGACTATTACTACAGGTTGTGCGACTGCAGGATTCAAAGAAGTAACTGTTGATTTGAAATAATAATTTGACTTCAAAAAATAAAAAGGGATGTCGAATCCTTATAGATAAAAATTAATGAAATGAAGAAACACATACTACTCAGCTTGCTCAGTTTTGTTTTTGGGATTGCAAATGCTCAAAAAAATGATATTGCTCCACAAGATTTAAATGGCATCCGTGCCATTGGTTCCCCTGCTAATCCCAAAGTAAAAATGAGTTGGGATAATTACCACGATTATGCGCAGGTTACTCAGCTAGGGAGAGATTTGGTGAAAGCCTATCCTAATTTGGTTAAAATGGAGTCTGTTGGTAAATCCTATGAAGGAAGAGATCTTTGGGTTCTAACGATATCCGATTTTAATTCAGGTGAAATTATAAATAAGCCTGGTTTTTATATAGATGGTGGAATTCATGCGAATGAAATGCAAGGTGTCGAGGTTGCCATGTATACGGCATGGTATTTAGCAGAGAGTTTTCAAACTATTAAATTCATCAACACTATATTAAAAGAAAAGGTGTTTTATATTGTAATGACTATAAGTCCTGATGGGCGGGAAAATTTTATTTATAAGCCGAATAACTCTAATACCTCTCGTTCAGGAATGCGTCCGTTTGACAATGATGGTGATGGTCTTGTGAATGAAGATAAGCTGGATGATTTGGATAATGACGGGAATATTGTAATGATGCGAAGAAAATCAAAAACAGGACGTTGGAAAGTAGATCCTAAATATCCTAGTCGAATGTATCAGGTTAAGGGAGATGAAATAGGAGAATATGAAATGTTGGGTTATGAAGGCATAGATAACGATAAAGATGGTTTAGTAAATGAGGACTTGATTGGGACGTATGATCCAAACCGAGATTGGGGATGGAATTGGCAACCTAATTATGTTCAAAATGGTGCGTTATTTTATCCAGGTACGCTTCCTGAAACCCGCGCGATAAAAGCCTTTATTGTCAATCATCCCAATATTGCTGGAGCTCAGAGTTACCATAATTATGGCGGAATGTTTCTAAGAGGTCCGGGTGCTGCAGAAGATGATGCTTTATTTGCACCTCAAGATATTGAAGTGTATGATAATATTGGAAAGTTAGGAGAAAAAATGATTCCGGGTTATAATTATTTAGTGATTCACAAAGACTTGTACACCGTTTATGGAGGAGAAATCGATTTTTTGTCCTTGACTCGTGGAATATTTACTTTTAGTAATGAGTTGATGACTTCCTACAAGTTGTTTAACCAAAAGAACACTGCTGGACGATGGGATAATGATGAATTCAACGAGTTTGATAAATATTTGTTGTTTGGTGATGGCTATGTAGAATGGAAGGCGTTTCATCATCCACAGTTTGGCGATATTGAAATAGGAGGGCCTAAAAAGAATTATATTCGGAATCATCCGGGTTTTATGATTCAGGAAGATGCTCATAGAAACATGGCTTTTTCATTGTATCATGCTTATCAGACTCCGAAATTAGAAATTGTGGGTATTGAAACTGAAAAACTTTCTGGGGATTTAGTCGCAGTGA
>JBLIHD010000241.1:0-3677 GCA_047636335.1 Flavobacterium sp. | reverse complement strand
TGCTGGGTTCCCGGTACTGACCACGCGTCTATCGCTACCGAAGCAAAGGTCGTTGCTAAACTAAAGGCCGAAGGAATTAATAAAAACGACCTTTCTCGCGAAGAGTTTCTTGCCCATGCATGGGATTGGACTGATAAATATGGAGGTGTTATCCTTGAACAACTTAAAAAACTGGGAGCTTCCTGCGACTGGGAACGAACTAAGTTCACAATGGATCCAGATATGTCCGCTTCTGTAATTCGTTCTTTTGTTGATTTATACAATAAAGGATTGATCTACAGGGGATATAGAATGATTAATTGGGACCCAGAGGCCAAAACTACTTTATCAGATGAAGAGGTGGTTTTTGAAGAAAGACAAGGGAAATTATATTTCATTCAATACAAAATTGAGGGGAGTGAAGACTTTTTGACAATTGCAACGACGCGTCCGGAAACTATTTTCGGAGATTCTGCCATTTGTATTAATCCTAATGACGAGCGTTTTGCCTATCTGAAAGGAAAAAAAGCGATTGTTCCTATTTGTGGAAGAGTGATTCCTATTGTTGAAGATGAATATGTAGATATCGAATTCGGTACTGGATGTCTGAAGGTGACTCCTGCGCACGATATGAACGACAAGGCTCTTGGAGAAAAACACCATCTTGAAATCATCGATATCTTCAACGAAGATGCAACAATGAATAGTTTTGGGTTACATTATCAGGGCAAAGATCGTTTTGTGGTTCGAGAAGAAATCGCAAAAGAACTAGAGACTATTGGCGCTTTATCAAAAACAGAAACACACCTGAATAAGGTGGGGACTTCTGAAAGAACCAAAGCAGTTATTGAACCAAGATTGTCTGACCAGTGGTTTTTGAAAATGGAAGATTTGGTGAAACCGGCAATTCAATCCGTATTGGTTGATGGCGAAATTAAATTGCATCCTAAACGTTTTGAAAATACATATGCACATTGGTTAAATAATATTCGCGATTGGAATATCTCTCGCCAATTGTGGTGGGGACAACAAATTCCTGCTTATTTCTACGGTGACGGTAAAGAAGATTTCGTGGTGGCTGAATCTATAGAAGAAGCTTTAGTATTGGCTCAAGCCAAAACTTCAAACCCTAAACTTGAAACGAAAGATTTAAGACAAGATGTTGATGCATTAGACACCTGGTTTTCTTCATGGCTATGGCCAATGTCTGTTTTTGGAGGGATAATGGATCCGGAAAGTGAAGATTTTAAATACTATTATCCAACGAATGATTTAGTGACCGGCCCGGACATTTTATTTTTCTGGGTAGCGAGAATGATTATCGCAGGATATGAATACACGGGAAAGAAACCTTTTACAAATGTTTATTTGACTGGTTTGGTTCGTGACAAACAAAGACGCAAAATGTCTAAGTCATTGGGGAATTCGCCAGATCCATTGGATTTGATTGAAAAATTCGGTGCCGATGGGGTTCGTGTAGGCTTACTGTTCAGTGCTTCCGCGGGTAACGACATCATGTTTGAAGAGGAGTTATGTAACCAGGGGAAAGGGTTTACAAACAAAATATGGAATGCCTTTAAATTGATTAAGGGATGGGAAGTTTCGGATACGATTCCACAACCGGAATCCTCTAAAGTGGCGATAGAGTGGTATGAGGCGAAACTGCAACAAACCTTGTTGGAAATAGAAGGTAATTTTGACAAATACAGAATTTCAGAAGCTTTAATGGGTACCTATAAATTAGTTTGGGACGATTTCTGTTCTTGGTTTCTGGAGATGATAAAACCGGCATACCAACAGCCAATTGATAGCGTAACTTTTGCGAAAGCGATAGAAATGCTGGAAAACAACTTGAAAGTACTGCATCCTTTTATGCCGTTTTTGACAGAAGAAATTTGGCAAATATTGGCACCAAGAACTAAAGAGGAAGCCCTAATCGTTTCCACTTGGCCAGAAATGAAACCTTTTAACGCCAATTTAATTTCTGATTTCGAAAATACTATGGAAGTGATTTCCGGAATTCGTACCATCCGTAAAGAAAAGAACATTGCTTTTAAAGACGCTATCGAATTGAAGGCAATTAACAACGAAAACACTTCAACTTATTTTGATTCAGTGGTGGCTAAATTAGGTAATCTGACTTCACTGGAATATGTTTCTGAAAAAGT
Source organism: Flavobacterium sp. (assembly GCA_047636335.1). GTDB lineage: Bacteria > Bacteroidota > Bacteroidia > Flavobacteriales > Flavobacteriaceae > Flavobacterium. Next base: position 1,530 of record JBLIHD010000241.1, on the reverse strand, counting down.
GGATGGTGCATTGTCTTACCGTGTGAATTCTAATGAATATTTTATTCCAATTGCGGGAAATATAAATGTGGAAGAAGAAATTGCAAAACTGACAACGGAATTGAACTATACTAAAGGATTCTTGAAATCAGTTCAGTCTAAATTGGCAAACGAAAAATTCGTTGCTGGAGCGCCAGAGAAAGTGTTGGCAAACGAAAGACAAAAAGAATCAGATGCTTTAGCAAAAATTGAAACAATAGAGCAAAGTTTAGCTGGATTGAAATAAAATTCAAATTGCTTTTTAAAATAAATATTCCCATCTCGATGTAAAAAATTGAGATGGGATTTTTCTTTTAGACAACGATTACTTTTTAGGCGTTTTTAAATATTTTTCTAAAAAAGCTAAAGTTGTTTTTGTGGTAGTAATTTGATTTTCTTTTTTCTGGAAACCGTGGCCTTCATCTGGATATACAATGTATTCAACTGGAATTCCATTTTTCTTAACACCAGCGACAATTTCATCGCTTTCAACAGGAAGTACTCGAACATCATTTGAGCCTTGAAAGACAAGTAGAGGTTTGTTGATTTTGTTGTAATTATATAGAGGTGAAATCTTTTTTAGTCTAATACTATCAGAAGTATAAGGATCTCCCATTTCATCATACAACGCTTTTCGGTAAGATTCCCAAAAAGGAGGAATGCTCTTTAATGTTCGGGGCCAATTGGCAACACCAAATAAATCAACACCAACTTTAAATTCTTCTGGATGAAATGCTAATGCGCCAAGAACCATGCATCCTCCATAACTTCCTCCATAGATACCAATGGCATTGGGGTCTATATAATCTTGTTCTGCAAGCCATTTTTTACTCCAAATGCAATCTTTTAAATCTCCATTGCTATGGTCCTTATTATCCATTTTGTAAAAAGTTCTTCCATAGCCGCTACTTCCACGATTATTTACAGCTAAAACCGCATAGCCGCGATTTACTAAATATTGAATACTGTTTGAATAACCAATGCGACTTTGCCCTCCAGGACCACCGTGTACCCATATTAATGCAGGTACTTTATTGTCTTTGGATGCTTGTATGGGTTTGTAATAAATAGCTGGAATTTCTTTCCCATCAAAAGATTTAAAACGAACTACTTCTGCTGTGACTAAATCGTTTTGGTTTATTTTTTTGTTTAAAACTGAGGTTAGTTGTTTCAGCTTTTTAGTAGGAATATCATAAAGATAAAGATTTGGAGGACTTGTGCTGCTTCCTACAGTCAGTAGAAGCTTATTTTCGCTGTTTGATATTATTATGTTAGTTACATCTCCATCATTGAATGTAGGGAGGTCAAGTTGTTTTCCTGTAGTATGGTCAAAAAGGAGTACTTTGTTTTTCCCATCATAGTTGATGAATATGGCATGGTATTTTTCATTTTCACTTAAATACATATAATTTATATCCCATTTGTCTTCGAATATTTTTTCTGATTTTCCAGTATTGATATTGTATTTAACGAGATAACTGAATTCTGTATCTTCATTGCTTGAATAATACA
>JBLIHD010000240.1:0-3688 GCA_047636335.1 Flavobacterium sp. | reverse complement strand
CCCTAAATTCCTGTCGTTACAATTTAGAGAATTTATTGAGCGCCGGAGTTACAAACCAGGTATTCAGTAAAAATAAAAATGAATTATCGGTTGACGAAAAAGCGGTGATGGGGGAATTAGCCGATTTAGGCTATCAAAAATATTTAAGCTTTAAGAACCATCCGAAATTCATTCCGTATTTGGAACAAATGAGTACCTTGAAATATTACGCTAAAACCAACATAGGAAGCCGACCTTCAAAAAGAGGCAAATCAGCACAACTCGACTTTAAAGACCTGAGGGCAATTCCTTTTGTGGGTTCTTGGAGTCAATTAAAGCAAAATGTTCCCGGATTTTTTGGCGTGGGAACCGCCCTGAAACATTTTGAAGATACTGATCAATGGGATAAAGTTCAGGATTTATATGACAACTCTTTGTTTTTTAAAACACTATTGGAAAATAGTATGATGTCTTTGGCCAAATCCTTCTTTCCGCTCACGGCATACATGAAAAAAGACCCAGAATTCGGTCCTTTTTGGCAAATCATTTATGATGAATTTTTAGAATCCAAAAGATTATTATTGAAAATAGCGGGTCATAAAGAACTTATGGAAAATTATGCAGATGGTAAAGCATCAATACAGGTTAGAGAGCGTATAGTGTTGCCATTGTTGACAATACAACAGTATGCTTTATTGAGAATAAATGAACTTAATAAAGAAACTACTCCTGACGAAGACTTAATTAAAGTATACGAAAAAATAGTAATGCGCTCCCTTTTTGGAAACACGAACGCAAGTAGAAATTCAGCATAAAATAAATAAAAATGAAATCAAACCAATTGCCTGTTAGTGAATATACTCCTTTTTATGAGGCCTATCTTCAAACATTAGAGAATGTAGAATTGATAGAGGAGTTAGAGATTTGCGTGCATGAATTCATCAGATTTGTGCAGAACATTCCCATGGATAAATTTGATTACCGCTATGCCGAAGGCAAATGGACCATAAAAGAAATCATTCAGCACCTTATTGATACGGAGCGCGTGTTTAGTTATCGTGCGATGCGAATATCGAGAAACGATATGACGGCCTTACCCGGTTATGATGAAAACCACTATGTTGAAAACACAAATGCTAATGCGCGAAACCTTCAGGAATTATTGACTGAAATGGCAGTTGTCAGGCAGTCTACCTTATCTTTATTTAAAAGTTTTTCAGAGGAACAGCTAAAAATTATCGGAACGGCTTCCAATAGTGCGGTTTCAGTTCGTGCGATTGGTTTTATCCTTATTGGACACCAAAAACACCATCAAAAGATTTTTCAGGAAAGATATTTGTAATTTATTGGAAACAGCCTGACCAGCTTTTTAGCTTGTTTTCAAAAGCTATAGTATTTGCAGGACTTGTAGAAGGCATTACATAATAAGTAATGCCTTCTATTTGTCCAAATTTATTGGCGAAAAAGCGGTAGCTTTCTTTTCCGTTAAAAACTATTTTATTAATGCCTGGAAATTCCTGAAACAAACTTTTGAAATCATTTTCAGTTTGATTTTTGATGTGAACGTCCAAACTTCCTCTTCTTTCACAATTTTCCAAAACGTCCCACAATCCAATTTTGTTGAGTTGCAAAAACTTTATTTTTTCATTAAAAACCCCGGAAACGGGCATACTGTCAAACAGCGTATAGATTATTTTCCAAAAATGATTTCTTGGGTGTGCATAATATTCTTGTTTCTCTAGGGACGCAATGCCTGGCATAGTTCCTAAAATCAGAATTTCGGTATCGGAATTTATGAAGGGGGGAAACGAAGTGATCATATTGTTGTCTTAAGTCGGTCTTTTTTCTTTTTCTATTATTGTTAGGGCCATCCTTATTTTGTCATACCCCATATTTTCTTCAAGGTAGTCAAAATACGGCTTTAAAGCAGTTGTTTTTTTCAGTTTTATATGTGCCTCATAAATAAGATTAACCTCTTGCTTAGAGACAAATTGATTTAAATCTACTGTCTCCCCGTCCAAATATAATTTGGCTAAATGAGACATTATCGTTCCTAAGCCAAGTTTTCTTTTCAATGCAATTTCGTCCACCGTTAATCCGCTTTGGAATAGAAGCAGTGTTTCTTTATAGGTGCCCGCGTCTTTTTTTGGCTTGGCCGTTTTATTCTTTTGGAATTCAATAATCACATTTATAAATGCATCGCCATATTTTTCCAGTTTTGCTTTACCGACACCATCAATGGCAATCAATTCAACATCGCTCATGGGTCTTTTGGTTTCCATTTGACGCAAAGCCGCATCACTAAAAATCACATAAGCGGGGACGCTTTCTTCTTTGGAGATTTCGTAGCGTAATTTTCTTAATTTTTCGAATAGGGAGTTGGCAGTAGATTTGATTTTTAGCTCTTTGCCATCTGTTTTTTCAACCGTGTTTTTTTGAACCGTGGTGAGTTGTACTTTATCTCCTTCAAATAGAACTTCGCGCGCTAATGTGGTGAGTCTTATTTTGTTTTGTTGATCGAATGCAATTTCACAATATCCTTGATTTATGAGTTGAATGATGTATTGATTACAATCGTACCATGATATATCGGCCCCTATGCCATATGTTTTAAGGTTTTGGTATTCTTTTTCGAAAATATAGGCGTTTTTGGAGCCTCGCAGAAAATCTACAATTACGGGTAATGGTTCCGATTCCTGCAAACGGATGATGGCAGACAATGCTTTTTGGGCTATTATGGTACCGTCGAAAAAGGCCGGTGGACTTTTACAAATGTCGCAATTCCCGCAATTTTCGGTAACAAGCTCACCAAAGTAGGATAGCAAAATTTTCCTTCGGCAACTCACGGCATCGGCATACTGTTTCATCCTTTCGAGCTTCGCCAGCTGCACTTCGGCATTCAGGCCTGCGGAGGCGAATTTTTGCAATTGGATGACATCACCATAACTTTCAAACAATATGGTTTCAGAGGGCAGTCCATCACGACCAGCACGGCCAATTTCTTGGTAGTAGCCTTCAATATTTTTTGGCAAGTTGTAATGGATCACCCAGCGTACGTTCGATTTGTCAATCCCCATTCCAAAGGCAATAGTGGCGCAAACGACTTGGCAGTCATCATTGATAAAGTCATCCTGTGTTTTGGAACGGATTGTGTTATCGAAACCAGCGTGATATGCCTTTGCTTTAATTCCAGCTTTCTGAAGTTTTTCCGCAAGTTCTTCGGTAGTTTTTCTGCTCAAGCAATAAATTATTCCTGCTTCGGAGGGCTTATCGCTAATGAAATCAATAATTTGTTTCACTCTGTCAAGTGCGGGACGAACTTCCAAGCTTAAGTTTTTCCTGTCGAAAGAAGAGATAAATGACTTGGGGTCTTTTAAGTTTAATTGTTTACTAATGTCCTTACGTGTAGCTTTATCTGCTGTTGCTGTTAAAGCTAAGATTGGAGTAGAGGGGAAGCGCTTTTTCAGATAGCCCAAATTGGTGTAGGCCGGACGGAAATCATGTCCCCAAGACGATATGCAATGCGCTTCATCAATTGCGATGAGACTGATCGTTATTTGATTAAATGCATTTTCTAAATAGGATAAACTTTCTGGAGCCACATAAACAAGTTTGACTTTATTGTCTTTTAGATTCTCAATATGCGATTGCCGTTCAGCATCTTTTTGAGTACTGTTTATAAAACAGGCTTCGATTCCGTTTGCCTTCA
>JBLIHD010000239.1:0-3701 GCA_047636335.1 Flavobacterium sp. | reverse complement strand
CTTATCGAAGAACCCAGCATAGCTGGAAATAAATAGTGAATCGCTTTTTGCAAAAGTGTAACTGTAGGTTCATTTGGATGCTCTTCGTAGGTTCTATGAATTTGTTCTACAACCACAATTGCATCATCAATTATTAGACCTAAAGCCGCAGCAATAGCTCCCAAAGTCATAATATTGAACGTTTGCCCTGTTAGGTATAAAACAATCAATGTCAAGCATAAAGTTACCGGAATTATGATCAATATCGTTGCGCTGGCTTTAATGGATTTCAAAAATAAAACAGCAACAATTATGGCCAGTAACAGCCCAATTAACAAACTATCCGTAACACTATTTACAGCATCATTTACAAAACTAGCTTGTTCATAAAATGGTTTTATGTTGATCCCTTTGGGAAGTGTTTTTTTTAGTTCCTCCAACTTAACCTTCATTGCATCCGATAGGGAGATTAAATTGGAATTTGGTTGCTTAATTACAGCAACCAGAATACTTTCCTTCCCATTGGCATTTACTTTTATGTATTCCTTAGCTTCCTTAATTTCAACAGCAGCAATATCTTTTAAAGTAACAATTCCTTTTCCATTATTACTGATAACTAAATTTTCCAGTTCCCCCTTATCGTCTACTTGCGCATCCGTTATGGTTAAATATAGATAACGATAATCTGATAGATACCCATTTGACTTTATAAAATTAGTCTGGCTTAAAACTTGGGAAATAGCATCTGGTGTTATTCCAAGTGCTGTCATTTTATTAAAATCTAATGACAACCAGTATTCCTTTTCTTTCCCTCCAATAATTCTAATTTCAGAAACTCCTTCTATTTGCGAAAGAAAGGGTTTTATGGTAAAGTTGGCTATTTTTTTCAACTCAATAGCCGACATTCCTTTGCCTTCAATTGCATATCCAATTACGGGTAGAATAGATGGATTCATTTTTTCTACCGTAACCTGAGTATCCGGTGGAAGATTATTTTTGATTTGGTTAATTTGTTCTTCGATACGAGTTTTACTCAAATCAATATCTGCTTTCCAGTCCATAAAAGCGGATATCTCGCAAGTTCCTCTACTGGTTGTGCTTCTAATAGTTTTTAAATCTTGAACTTTTTTAATAGCGTTTTCTAATGGTTTAGTAACGGTAATCATCATTTTGTCCACAGGCTGTTGTCCCGCATCAGCAATAATTTTTATTTTTGGAAAAGTTATTTCAGGAAACAATCCAGTTTGCATTTTCGAATAAGAAAAAAAACCGCCCAAAATAATTAGGAAGATTATGGTACTTAAACCGTTTTTGTGTTTTACAAAAAAGCTGTTCATTACAATTCGTTTTTAATGACTTTCACCTGAATCGTATCACCGACTCCATAATTTCCTGTAACTAAAATTTTATCTTGAGAAGTTAATACTGGCGAAATGATTTCTATCCTATCCTCCGTTTGAATTCCCTTTACTATAGGAGTTTTAATTGCCGTATTGGAATTTATTAGTTTCATAATCCAAAAATTAGTTTCGGTTTCATCACTCAGAACGGCTGCTTTGGGTAACGAAATTCTTTGAGAGTTAGCTGTTTTATTAATTCTCACTTTTACAATTAAATTCTCTGGAATGTCTTGGTTACCATTCATTTTCAAAACTACATCTTGCGTTTGTGAAGTTGCATCGACAGTGGGTGAAAATTTTTGAACTGTTGCTACTCTCGAACTTCCGTCTGGTAAAGTCACATTCAAATGTTCCCCAACAGCAACATATTTTTTCAATTCAAAAGGCATACTTAATACAAGTGCAAAACTATTAGAGTCATTGATCGCTACTAACGGATCGCCATCCTGGACATAATCTCCTTGTTGCACATTGATCATTGTCACTACTCCACTCGTGTTAGATCGCACCTTTATAGCGCCACCAAAACTCAAAGTAGGATCAATTTTATTTATCGTATTTCCTAAAACTTTTGACTCTCTCGTTTTAATAGAAAATAATATTGCACCATTATTTACAAAATCATTTATTGCCACATTGACTGAACTTAAATAACCAGTAGTATTGGCTTTAATACTGTTCTTAACCAAATAAGTTGCAGTGGCATTAAGTTCTATATAATTTTCAATCCCAATAGTGTCTATAGTTGTAATCGTTACTGGAATACTGGCATCAATTACTTTTTCAGCTACGATATTCTTTTTACAACTGACAAAACAGACAGGAATTAGTATCAAAAAAAATATTGATTTCTTCATAGTATTAATCATTAGTGCTCCAATAATTGATTTCATTAATCAGTTGAAGATTATTAATTTTATTTTGCGAAATAGTATTATTGATATTAATCACATTCGCAATAGCGATCATAAAATCAGTTATTTGAGCATCCCCAGAAAGCAATAGTTTTTTATCAGCTTCAATGAGTGCATCAATAATTTGAAGCTGGGACTGTAATTGATTTTGAATTTCTATGGTTTGTTTTAAACGCAGGTTTAACATCAATAACTGTTGCTGGTATTGTTTTTGGAAATTACTTTTATAGGCCAAATTAGTTGCCAAAGCCGTTTCGTTTTTTTGATATAGCAGCGTTTTCTGATTGCCGTCATAAATAGGGATTGATAGCCCTAACCCAATACTGAAACCAAAATTTCTGTATCCTTGATTAGCAAAACTTGACAAATACCCAGCGTCACCAAGTAATGAAAGGGCTGGTTTATAACTATTATCTATTAATTTACTTTGATTGATAATTTTCAAGCTATCGGTTTCAAATTGTTTTTTAAAAATAGTTGTTTCCTCTTTTTGCATACTCCTCAAAGTAATATTAGGACTAGTTAAATTTACAAAAGAAGTATCTGTCTCTCCTGACAAGTAATTGAGTAATCCCAAATCATTTTGATGTTGTTGTTTCAGCTCTATCAGCTGTAATTCTTGCTGTTTTAAAGTAGAAATAAAGATCAAATAATCGGTTTGCTTGTAGATTGAATTTTGCGTCATTTTTTTAAGGATCACGGATTCGTTTTTCAGGAGTTCCTTCATTTTTTGATTGTAAACCACTTGCTCAGAACTCCCAAAAGCGGCTATATACTGCGCGGCTATAGCTTTGTTCAAATCCTTAGTAGCAATTTTTTTATTTAATACTAAACCTTCTTTTATGATTTTAAATGTCTCATTTTGTGAGTTGATAGTGTTCTTACTAATTATTTTTTGGCTGATCCCTACTAAACCTGATAGGGACTGACCATTACTCACAGCGGTATCATAACCAAAACCATTGTAATTAGGTGCGTAATTTGCATTTATATTTCCTGAAACTCGTGGCTTGAAACTCGCCCTAATAAGTAAACTATCTATTGTATTGGACTGAATTTGATTGGATAAATCTTTTAGTAAAGGGGAATTACTTTGGGCCTTTTCTATATAAAAAAGCAAGTCCTTTTCTTGTGAAAAAGACTTAGCGAACAATAAAAAGATAAGGATTATAAAGAATGATCTCATTTGATAGATTTATAATAAAAAAGATGTTTTATTTGTTATCATCAATTACTAACACAACAAAAGAATTTGGAATAATGCTTGCTCTCGGTTTTGGGTTTTCAACAGTTGGTTCTGGTTTTGCACCAAATTCAGCAGTTGGCAAGTATAGTTGATTTGTCGTTTTATTCAAGGCTATCGTTCGTGCTCCTTTTTGAGTGGCTATCGTTTCAAGAATCGAAAAGT
>JBLIHD010000238.1:0-3704 GCA_047636335.1 Flavobacterium sp. | reverse complement strand
CGACAACAGCTGGCACTTCTGCTTTTGTTTCCTTGGTTTTGGAGTTACAGCCGACCAACAAAAAACCTCCAATATAAAGCAACAAGAATATGTTTTTCATGATACAAAAGTGTGTTGTAGCGAATTATTGGTATTGAATATAAATAGGTTTTGGGGTGAGTTTTAATAACTCTTCAGGAGTGTACATTTTTGAATTATTCCAATTGTCATTTTTGTAAAACAATTTAAACCCGGTGAACTGAACCGGTTCCCTGTAAATATAACGCTGGTAAGTGGACCTCTTTAGCACTTTGCTACCAAAACCATCCATATCCATCACCACTTGCACCTCTGGCACCCTTTTAATGTTTTTATAGTTTGTTACCATCCCTTGCGTGAAACGGTGTATAACCAACACTTTTGGCGTAAGCTTGTTTTTTTTGACAATATTAGCTAGAATGTCAATGGCATCATTGATGTCTTCAGCGGTGAAAGACCCGATTTTAGTACCTGGTACTTCGCCGTTTTTTAAGGAGAATTCAGGGTCGATACCCAAATGGACATTGGGTAGAGCTAAGTATGGTTCTAGCTCACTAACTTCCGTTTTAACGGTACTGTGTCCCACTTGAATGTCCAAAAAGACTAACGCATCTATGGGTTTAGCCCAACTTATTACGGTGTCTATTTGTTTGAAAGGCATACGCATGCGATACATGTTTGCACTTCCTGGTGATCCTTGAGCCGTAACGGCTATGTAGTGCAATGCCGGAATCGCTTTTACGGTAGAATCGGCAGCATTCCATTTAGCAACCTCTCCTTGTAACTTTGCTATCATTTGCTCCCTTGGGATTTCTCCAAGTATGCCCATTCTTGTGGAATACAGATTTCCGTAAAAAGCAATTATTCTGTTGTACGGTAATAGCGCTCCGGGCAAAGGATAAGGCGCTTTGACTGGCCATCTTCCGGTAGTGTCGTTGTTGCTTAAAGCAACCATTCTTTTATTGTAATCAACGGCATCAATTATCGGCTCTATTTTTTTCTTGACAGAATCGATTTTGACTTCTGCAATTTTTTCAATTTCTTTTACTTCATCGGTAGCTTTACCTTGCTTGCAACTGGAAACTAAAAATAATTGGGAGAAGATAAGGAAGGTGATTGCTGTCTTTTTCATAAAATAAATATAGGTGTTTGCTGCAAAGGTAAACCTATTTAGACGCGATTTATTGTGTTCTTACAGTTTGGTTTTATTATATATTGATTATTATGTAACATAGAGTTTTCTTCGTAAGTATATTATTTATAATTGGCTTAAAGAGTTAGATAGTTAGTGTTTTTTTAAAGGATTAAACGATGATTTTCTAATGATAAGATTGGTTTTTATTTCGATTGTTTTATGATTGATTTTTTTTTCATTATTAATTTCATCAATCAAATATTTAACGGCAATTTCTCCAATTCGGTTTCCGGGTTGGTCGATGGTAGTCAGTTTAGGTTTGCTGATTGTCGAATAGTCAGAGTTACTGAATCCTACGACGGCAATTTCTTTCGGGATTTTTATTTTATTTTTTTTGAGTTGCATAATTGCCCCAATCCCTGCTTCGTCAATTATGCTAAATATCCCGTCTGGTTTGTTTTGAAGGCTTAATAAAACGGTGGTAAATCGCTGGCCTTCTTCTATAGACAGGTTATCAGAGCTTAATATGATACTTTCGTCTATCTCTAAATTGTTTTTTTTTAAGGCTCTCAAGTAGCCCTGGAATCTTCTTTCGGAAATATTAGAATTGTCGGACTCTTTTAGGATGGCAATTCTTTTCTTGCCAATATTGATAAGATGTTCCACGGCTTTGAATGCGGCATCTTCATCGTCAATCACTATTTGGGTACAGGGCACTTTATTTGAAATTCTGTCAAACAATATCAAGGGGATGTGTTCCATCATTTCAAGGATTCCCGTTATATTTTGGGTTTTTTTTGTCAATGATAACAAAACGCCATCAACCCCAAACTGAATCATTGTTTCCAATAATTCAGCTTGTTTTTGCTCATCATTGAAAGATTCGCAAATAATGACTTTATATCCATTTAATTCTGCATTTGATATAACGCCTCTTAATAGGGTAGCTGTAAATCGATGTTCTATGTTGGGGATAATCACTCCAATAATATTTGTTTTTTGAGATCGAAATCCTTTGGCAAATAAATTGGGAGCGTACTTTACTTTAATTGCATAGGCTTTTACCCGCTCTTTAGTTTCCGCACTGATGTCTGTGTGATTATTAAGAGCCCTAGAAACTGTTGAAATAGACAACCCTAATTCAGAAGCCATTTTTTTTAAGGTAACTACATTTTTTTTAGCCATTTTTATAAATCTAAGTTTAAAAATACTAATTGTAATGATAAATGCAAACGTTACCGGTAGTTTTTAGACAATTTTCGGCATCAAAGGGACAGAATCCATTTTACTTTAGCTCAATAAATTGAAAAACAACGAAACGGAAAATGAATTTTTCGTAGGAAGATTAATTAGCCCAATAACGGTTTTACTTAACCGAACATAACTTCAAAAACAATAAATAGGATGATGTTTTGTAAAGACGAATCTTCAGAGCATCCTTTTTAATAACGACACATCATGAACATAAATTTAGTTAAAGAGGCACAAAACATTTTAAAAGAAAATTTTCAAAAAGGCGGTTATACCATTCCCTGCAAGGGTTTGTATCCTTTCCAGTGGAAATGGGATTCAGGATTTATAGCTATTGGATTTGCCCATTATGATATGGAAAAGGCTAAAACCGAAATGCAAACAATTTTAAACGCTCAATGGGGCAACGGATTTATTCCGCATATTGTTTTTCATGTTGAGACTGACAGTTATTTTCCCGGACGTGATTTTCATTTATCAAAATTACATCCTGAATCTAGTGACGAATATCCTTCGACTGGAATGGTACAACCTCCGGTTTTGGGTTTCACATTAGAAAAAATGTATCAAATTGCTACCGATAAAAAAGATGTTTTAGACTTTATCAAAGAAAATATTGATAAGGTATATGACAATCACCAATATTTCTACAAAAACAGGGACCCTCAAAACGAAGGCTTGGTGTATATCTATCATAACTGGGAATCAGGAACGGATAACTCCCCTATTTGGGATGACATATTTGAAACCATGGAGTCTCCCGAATATACTTTTGAAAGAAAGGACACGACGCATGTAGACGCGTCACAAAGACCTTCAAATAGAGAGTATAATCATTATTTGCATATTATCGAAATTGCAAAAGAGCATAATTACGATGATAAAAAAATAGCAGAATTATCCCCGTTTTTAGTGCAGGACCCTCTTTTTAATTCGATGTTAATTAAGTCTAGCCAGGCCTTGATAAACTTGTACACATTAATTGGTGGAAACAAAGACAAGATTGCCCAATTACAGCAGTGGCAAACAAAAAGTAAAGCTTCATTTAATGCTAAATTATATGATGTGGAACTGGGCGCTTATATTCACTATGATTTAAGAAACAAAAAGCCAATTCGTTTTGTAAGTTCGTCGTCTTTCACCCCATTATTTGCCGGAATACCAACAAATGAGCGAGCAGCGACCATCATTAAAACGATGATGACTAAATTTGGAGGAGAGGATATGTACTTATTTGCTTCTTTTGATCCTACAAGTGAGCGTTTCAATCCCAAAAAATATTGGAGAGGGCCGGTTTGGA
>JBLIHD010000237.1:0-3720 GCA_047636335.1 Flavobacterium sp. | reverse complement strand
GCTCTAATTGAAGTATCACTGCAGAATTCGGCTTCTTCTGTGTCAGTTATCCAGAGAAAGGATTTAGACAAAAGTGATGGGGTAATCCTGACTTCGGTATTAAATAAAATTCCAGGAATTAATATGCAGCAAGGAAGTCTGAATACGAATCGAATTAGTATCCGTGGAATTGGTGCTCGTACCCAATATGGAACCAGTAGAATTAAGGCTTACTTTGAAGCTATTCCTTTGACTAGTGGAGAAGGGGATACGACTATCGAAGATATCGATATGGAGACTATTGGTGGTATCGAAATCAGTAAAGGACCCAACAATACCAGTTTTGGCTCGGGATTAGGGGGTGTCATTAATTTGTTCGCCCGAGAAACATCTGAAAGAGAATCTTTTGCAAAATCGGTGACTACTTATGGCAGTTATGGTTTACTCAAACAAAGTTTGGGCGCTGGTTATAGTGATGCCAGTTCGAATCTGTTTTCGAATTATACGCATTTGCAAAGTGATGGTTTTCGGGCTAACAGTTCCTATGATCGCAAGTCAATTAATATTCATGCCAAACAAAAATTAGGGCCAAAAGGGAGTTTGTCTTTTCTGGGATTGTTCACTCGTTTAAAAGCTTTTATTCCGAGTTCCATAAATGAGAATGATTTCAGAAACAATCCCGAAAAAGCGGCGGCGACTTGGGCTGCTGCACAAGGTTATGAGTCCTACGACAAAGCGCTGTTGGGCTTAGGATACCAATATTCCTTCTCTGATAAATGGTCTTTTAATAGTAGCGTTTTTTCTAATTTCAAAAAGGCTTATGAGTCTAGACCTTTTGATATTTTGGATGAAAAAACAAATTCTCTAGGTTTACGATCTTCTTTAAATTATAAAACAAAATTATTTTCATTGCCTTTTGAAGCCAGTGTCGGAACTGAATTATTAGCGGAGCATTATGCGTTTTCTCTTTTCGAAAACTTGTATTTGTCACAGCCTGGTCAGGGAAGCCTTGCTGGACCCGAGTTTAGCAAGATGAAACAAAACCGGAGTTACAGTAATTATTTTGTCGAGGTGAATCTGGAGCTATTGAAAAATCTTCATTTAGAAAGTGGCTTAGCACTGAACACTACAAAATACACCTTGGAAGATATTTTCAAGGAAAGCGGGAATCAATCGGAACAAGGATATACTTTTGGAAACATTTGGTCACCCAGAATTGGTGTTTCCTATCAGTTAAGTCCTGGAAAAAACATATTTGGTTCCATTAGTAAGGGATTTTCAACCCCTTTGGTGGCAGAAACACTTACTCCTGAAGGACAAATAAATACCGATTTAAAGCCAGAGGTGGGGATAAATTATGAATTGGGTTTTAAAGCCCATTGGTTAGAATCCAAACTTTACACAGAACTAGTGTTTTATAGCACGCAAATCAACAATTTATTGGTAGCCCGTCGTACTGCTGAAGATCAGTTTGTAGGAATTAATGCAGGACAAAGTTCTCATCGAGGAATTGAATTCACACTTAATTATGAAGTTTTAAAAACGTCCAGACTCGAAATAGGTACTTATTTTGCGGCCTCTTTGAATGACTTTATATTTAAAGATTTTGTTGATAATGGAATTGATTATTCTCGTAATCAACTTACAGGAGTTCCCAACCAACAATGGAATGCTGGAATTGACCTTAAAACAGCTAACGGCTTTACTGTCAACACCAGTTTTATGAGTATTGGTAAAATCCCGATGAATGATTCAAACATAAAATACAGTGCTGCCTATGTTCTTTTGGATATTAAAGCGGCCTATAGTTTTACAATTCTAAGGTTTTTAAAAGCAGAATTAAGCAGCGGAATTAATAACCTGTTAGATCAGAAATATGCGGCTAGTATTTTGCCCAATGCAATAGGTTTTGGCAAGGCAGCTCCACGGTATTATTACCCGGGCAGTCCAATCAATTTTTATGGAGGGATTTCAGTTTCTTATCTTTTTTAATAAAGAAACTGAATAAGAATCACTTTTTTATAGCTTCGACTTGTTGTAGAGTAATCATTTTTTGATTCTTGTTGCTCCAAGAGTTTCGGATATAATTCATCACATCAGCAACTTCCTGATTTGACAAGCCCATCGAAGGCATACTACTATTGAATTTTTTTCCATTGACTAGAATTTCGCCTGTTTGCCCATATTTTACAGCATGGATACTTTGGGTTTCTTTTTTGCTGAGCCAATCTGAACCGTCGAGAGGAGGGAAGTTTTTAGAATCTCCCTTGCCGTTTACGAGGTGGCATTGCATGCAGAAATCAGCGTAAACTTCTTTGCCTGCTTCAATACTTTTTTCTAAGGCAGTCTTTTCCCGATTGAGTGTGGTAACAGCCAGATAATCACTTTTGTGATTAAAGGCTTGAGTTGTATTTGAAAAATAGAACACTGTAGAAATAAACACTGTTATTCCTGCAATTAGTTTAGATGCTAGCATATTAATTAGGGATAATTTTAAGAACTCCTTTTCCTTCTACACCAATGTAAATATAGCCGTCTGGACCTTGGGCTACATTCCTTAATCGGCCAATGTCAGTGGCAATTTTTTGTCGGCCGATGATTTCATTTCCTTTTAGCTTTACTAATTCCAAGTATTGAAATTTCAATGAACCTACAAGCAAGTGGCCTTTCCAGTCTGGATAGCGATCGCTGGTGACAAAAGCCATTCCGCAGGGCGCGATGGAGGGAAGCCAATAGTAAATAGGGTCTTCAATTCCGGGCTTTTGCTGTATTTTGCTTATGGTAGTGTCGTCATAATCGATTCCATAAGTAACAACAGGCCAACCATAATTAGCAGCTTTTTTTATGATATTGATTTCGTCCCCGCCCTTTGGACCGTGTTCGTGTTCCCAAATATCTCCAGTAAACGGATTTAGAGCTAGTCCTTGTGGGTTTCTATTACCATAGGTATAGATCGCTTCTTTTGCGTTTTCTTGACCTACAAATGGATTGTCTTTAGGGATACTTCCATCGTCATTCAAACGGTATATTTTTCCGTTGTCACGAGTAATGTCTTGCGGGTTTACAAAGTGGTTCCCTCTTTCTCCGGCTGAGAAATAAAGAAAACCCTTCTTGTCAAAGACAATACGGGAACCAAAATGTTGGCCTTTAGTAGTATTGGGACCTGCTTTGTATAAAGATTCAATTTGTGTCAAAGCTCCGCCTAGTAGTTTTGCACGTATAAGTTTAGTATTCCCACCTTCGCCGTCGCCCTCGGTGGAGGAATAAGTTATATAAATCCAGCCATTTTCAGCATAATCAGGATGTAATGCAATATCTAGCAAACCACCTTGACCTCGGTTATAGACTGTAGGAACGTTTTTAATTTCAGTTTTTGTACCGTCTTTTATTTGGTACAGAGTCCCATTTTTTTCGGTAACTAGCATTGTTCCATCGGGCAACCATGCCATTCCCCAAGGAGTTTGAATGTCAGAAGCTATTGTTTCAAAAGTATAATTTTTCACTTCGTCTTGTATGGGGATATCGTTTGCTTTTTCCTGCGCTGTGCAGCTAATAAAAATAAATAAAAGTAGTATGGGTGTGATTCTGCTCATGATTTTCTTTTTTAAATCCCGTTTGAATTAATCCTAGTTTTCGAAGATAGTGAAAGAAGTGGATTCAAATGAGCCGTTTGATTTAAAAAAGTTAAAATTTTAAGATATTGAATTTCAATTTGGGCCAAAAAAATAGATAATTGAGCTA
>JBLIHD010000236.1:0-3722 GCA_047636335.1 Flavobacterium sp. | reverse complement strand
TTTAATAGCCTTTTGGTAAAATTTTGATTTTAACCTTGTTTCCGTTTAAATTGGTATTTTCGTTTAACCGAAAACCCTTGTCTTTCATAACCTTTTAAACCGGCTGAAAGGGACGTGATGTTAGCGATAATTAACCAAACAGTAAAAATATTAATTATAATCGAACGCAAAGTTTTTTAAATAATTGATTGTTAATAAAGCAAACTATTGTAATCTTACTATCATTTCGAATAAAAACCTTGTAATATTTTAAATATGGATATCGTTAAAGACTACACGAGTCAAACAATTAAGTTAAAGCCAGATTACGAAGGTGAAGTAATGGCGACTCTCGTTACTTCAAAATTTAACGTAGGAGACAGAAAAAGTGTGTTATATCTACATGGTTATATCGACTATTTTTTTCATGAACATATGGGGGAGGAATTTAATGCTCATAATTTTGATTTTTATGCACTCGACCTGAGAAAATACGGACGGTCACTATTACCGCATCAGCACCCCAATTATTGCAGAGATATTACAGAGTACTTCGAAGAAATCACTATCGCGATTCGTCAGATTCATAACTTCTGTAATGGAGACATCTTTCTGCTAGGTCATTCAACGGGAGGCTTAACAGCTAGTAATTATATGAACGATGGTCAGGAAAAAAAATTAATAAAAGGGCTTATTTTAAATTCCCCTTTTTTGGATTTCTACCAAAGCAATTTTCAGAAGACTCTCGTTTATTTAGCCTCTAAAGTAATTGCCGGTATCTTTCCATATGCAAAAGTTAATGGAGCTGTACCTACGGCTTATGCACAAAGCATACATAAAGATTTTTATGGTGAATGGAACTATAACCTGGACTGGAAACCTATTATAGGCTTCCCCACCTATTTCTCTTGGCTTTTGGCTATTCGAACTGCACACAAAAAATTAGCAAACTCAAATATAATTGTCCCTGTTTTAGTTATGCATTCCAACGCTTCTTCTAAACTTTCAAAATTTTCAGAAGAGGCCATGTATAAGGACATTGTGTTGGACGTTAATGACATTAAGAGAATTGGAGCCAAACTGGGTAAGCGAGTTTCTTTATTAGAAATTGAAAACGCTCAACATGATATATTTCTGTCACCAAAAAATGTGAGAGAAAAGGCCTTTAATGAAATGTTCTCTTGGCTAAACAATTTGGAATCGAAAAAATAACTACCTCCAAAAACGCATGAAAATAAAAGTTAAAATAAATGCAGGCCAGAGGATTGCAGCAAGCTTCCACTTTCTTGTGACCTACCAGGAAAGTGCCACAAAGTCAACTACTATTCTTGTACAAACCGTTAGCCAAAATCTTTTTACATAACCATGATTTTCGTAACTTTATGCAACAAATCACAGTTTGACATTCCTTGTATCGAATGAATGAATAACGATTTTAAGCTATTAAAAAAATCTGGATCTAGTCCTTCATTATAAATCAGATTTCAGGATATTATAACTCCTTGTACTTGCATCGCGCACTACTTTATTTTATACGACATAAAACACAACTATGAAAAAAGAAGTCGACACCTAGCAAACGCAAAATATTTTTAGAATACTATTAGCGCTATTTATGGTTTATGCCGGATTTAGCCATCTCACTTTTAACCGAATCGACTTTCAGGCACAGGTCCCGGACTGGGTTCCTTTGAGCAAAGACCTTGTCGTTATTTCATCCGGCATAGTTGAAATGGGATTGGGACTGACTTTATTGTTATGGAAAAAGCAGCGCGCTGGTATCGGGTGGACCTTAGCACTATTTTTTATTCTGGTCTTCCCAGGAAATGTTTCACAATATCCCGAAGGCAGAGATGCTTTTGGAGCTTTAAATTCAGATTTGGCACGCTTAATCAGGCTTTTATTCCAGCCGGTACTTATCGCCTGGGCGCTATGGTCCGCAGGATCATGGAAAACATGGAGAGCGTCAAAAAAGTAAGCATAATGGATGATCAGCTAAAATTAAATAACTCGAAAAAGAAAAGAACTTAACAAAAACCTACTCCTGTCCCGGAACAGCCCCTTAACACATTGTTGAATGATGATATAAAACTATCTGATGCTCTGCCATTAAAAGAGCTGTTGAATAAGTAGATCTATATTCTTCCAGAAAAAAACAAAAAGCAAAATTATATTTCGTAACTTGTTTAGATTCAATTCTTTGAACAAAGAACAATTCTAGATATGAAAGCATTACAAATAATAAAATACGGTAAAATCAAGGACAGTCTATCTATCAATGAGGTAGAAAAACCGAGCATAAAAGTAAAAGATATTCTCATTGAAGTTAAAGCAGCTTCCCTAAACCCTATTGATTACAAATTAGTTGAAGGGCATCTAAAAGATATGGTCACTTTAAATCTGCCATGTCCCATTGGTTTCGACGTGAGCGGTGTGGTCGTTGAAAAGGGTGCTGATGTCAGCAATTTTGAAGTTGGTGATAAGGTATATTCCAGAGTGCCACAGGAGCAAATGGGAACCGTATCAGAATTTGTAGCAGTTAATAGTGAGGTAGTTGCTAAAAACCCTACTAATATTTCCTTTGAAGAAGCTGCCGGCTTGCCATTAACAGGACTCACAGCAATCCAGGCACTGGAGAGCGTTGATCTGAAAGAAAATGATCGCATTCTGATTCTTGCAGGATCTGGTGGCGTAGGTACTTTTGCCATTCAATATGCCAAAGCAAAAGGAGCTATTGTTTATACGACCACCAGCACCAAAAATGTAGGTTGGGTCAAAGCTTTGGGAGCTGACCGTGTGATCGATTATAAAACGGAGGATTATAAAGAAGTCGCTAATAATCTGGACATTGTTTTCGACACTTTGGGAGGTGATTACACCTTCGATGCTTTTAAAATTATTAAAGACGGTGGAAAAGTTACTTCCATTGTTGATCCTCCCGATTTGGATACTGCGAAGCAAATGGGGATGACCGATTATAAGCTGAATGAAAAACTATCAAAATTAATTGAGGAGAAATCAGCTAACTATAAATTTACTTGGATGCAACCCAATGGGGGAACAGCTTCAAATTATAACCAATTTAGTAGAAGATGACCACATTAAACCAATTGTAGATTTGATTTATTCTTTTGACGATGCAAGCGACGCCTTTGAATATCTGGCAACCGGAAGAGCTCAAGGAAAGGTTATTATAACGCTGTAAATATTTGACAGAGATATGGAAAAAGCATCTAATGAAGTAACTGCAGCTGAAGATTTGACTAGCAAGAACCCTTAAAAATTTAAGGAGTTGCCAGAAAAATCATTATGCAAATTTTGACAAATCTCGGGAGGGGTTTACTAACCTGTTTGACAGAAAAAACAAAGGTAAAATGATTGTAAAATCTTAAAAATAAACCCATCTAAGACAAACTAATACCATGCAATACCACGCTTAGACTTGGGGAATGCAAATGGGTTGGAATTTTTGGATTATTGCTGTCCTTTTCATTGCAGTAACTTCCTATTTTGTTAGAACTAGATGAGGAAAATGAAAAATAAAACCGAAGTAGCCGCTGCATTTGTATTCAAGTATGTGACCGGTATTCCCTTAAAAACAGAAGCGACAAGCTAGTAAAAATAGTGATGAGTTAATTTTTAAAACATTTTTAATCTAAATAATTTGATATGAAAAATAGTGATAATCCGGAAAATATCGGCAAATGCCCATTTAGAGGTACCCGTATAGGAGGAGCCATTGG
>JBLIHD010000235.1:0-3724 GCA_047636335.1 Flavobacterium sp. | reverse complement strand
AAGTCCCCTTTTAACGGTATTCCTCCAAACCATTTTACTAATTCAAAATGATAATAGGCTCTTAGAAAACGAGCTTCGGCTATAATTTGGTTCTTACCGTCAAATTGTGTTTTGTCTTTGAATTCTAAAATGTAATTGGCTCTGTTAACTCCGGCAAACATCCAGTTCCAAATGTCTCTCAAATTACTATTAACGGGAGTATGAATCATATCATCAATTTGCTGAAAACCGACAACATCCGATTGACTTTCTCCTCCGGCTAAAGTGTTATCCGAAGCGATCTCACCCAGTAAAACATTTACATAAGACGATTGAAGCAAATCATAAGCGGCCACAAGTGCGTTGTCATAATCTGATTTAGAGTTAAAATAATTCTCTGAATCAATTGAATAAGCAACATCTCTATTAACAAACTCATCACTACAAGAAACAGTTAGAGTTGAGATTGTTGCTATAAATGCTATTGTAAAAAATATATATTTTTTCATTTTAATATAAATTAAAAATTAATGTTTAGCCCTAACAAATAAGTTCTAGGAGTAGGGTAGAAACCATAATCAATTCCACCACCAATGGGAGCACCATTTGAAGCCCCTGGATCAAAACCTCTATATTTGGTAAAAGTGTACAGGTTATTTACTCCAGTATAAAGCCTTAGCTTGGTTATTCCTGCTTTTTCAGAAACTTTAGAATTCAGGGTATATCCTAATTGTACGTTTTGAATTCTCAAATAAGAAGCATCTTCAACATAATAATCAGAGAAAACAGTATTTGCAGTTGCGCCAGTAGTTACTCTTGGTGTCACATTACTTGTCCCTTCTCCTGTCCATCTGTCTAAAACATAGTTCAAACGATTAGCATCTGTTAATGTTCTTTCATAATTTCTTACCATATCATTGCCAACTGAAGCAAATGTGAAAGCAGCAAAGTCTAAATTTTTATAGTTCAATTGTAAATTGAATCCCATAGTTGCTTTCGGTATTGGATTTCCTAAATTAGTTCTGTCCTTTGTATCGACAACACCATCGCCATTAACATCGACGTAGCGAAGATCCCCAGGTGCAGCATTAGCCCCTAAAGCAATTTGTGAAGGATGTGCATTAACTTCTGCTTGATTTTGAAAAACACCATCAGTTTTGTATCCGTAGAAATATCCTATTGGCATACCAACTTCCATTCTTGAAGGCGCAGGTTGCCCTACACCAAATGCCCCTCCTTCTATAAATCCAGTACCATTATTTACTTCTAATACTTTGTTTTCCAGAAAAGTAACATTATACCCTAAACTAAGAGAAAAATTATCAGAAAACTTATTTTTATAATCTATAGAAAATTCAATACCAGAGTTTTTTACGGTACCCGCATTAACCGTAGGAGCAGATGCACCCGGGGCATAAGTTCCAGTTATTCCCGAAACAGGAATGTTTGCGATTAATAGGTCTTTTCTTGTATCAGAAAAATAATCGGTAACAATTGAAACTTTATTATCGAATAATTTTAAATCTAAACCAACATCAAATTTTTTGGCTTCTTCCCATTTTAAATCTGGATTTGGAATTTGACCCGTCGCAGTCCCGTTGACTAAAGCGCCATCAAAAACGTAAGTACCTTCACCTGAAAGTTGAGATATATATCCATTATTTGGTATTTGATCATTACCTAAAGTTCCGTAACTAGCTCTTAATTTCATGAAACTTACCGTTTTTGGTTCGCCATAAAAACCTTCATCAGAAATTACCCAACCAGCGGTAAATGATGGAAAATAACCAACTTTATTTCCAGGTCCAAATTTTGTCGAAGCATCACGTCTTAACATAGCAGACAAAAGATATTTACCTTTATAATCGTACTGCAGTCTTCCAAAATAGGAAAGCCTTCTTTCGTCATAAGCATAAGAACCATTCGTTTTTGCTTCGAGAAAACCTGTAGTTAATCCTATATCTGCATAATCCCATGCATTATTTGGAACATCATAACCAGTTGCAAATAAACCATTACCCCACTCTTTAAATATAGTATTACCAATAGTTCCTACAAAATTATGATTTTCAGCAATTTTTTTAGTGTAGGTTCCAAAAACATCGAAGGAGTAGTTATTATCATTTATAGCATTTTGAGATACAGAACTTCTTTGCACATCAAAAACTTTACCTCCATAACTAATCTGTTTAGCAAAATCTCTAGACTTACTGTTTGAAGTATTAAAACCCATAGAACTGGATAAAACGAAACCTTCAAAAAGTTTGTATTCAAGGCCAAAATTTCCATTTAACTTCTTAAAATTATAGTCATTATAAGTATTCTCAACCTGTGCCAGTGGATTTATTATCTCTGTTCCCAGACCAGTTGTGCTAGGCACTAAAGTAAAGTCTCCATTTAAATCGTAAGGAGCTAAGGTCGCCGGAGTATTTAATGCATTAAACAAAACAGATCCTAATCCACTTTCATTCAATGATTTTCTATTAAAATAAGTGTAAATTACGTTTGTTTTAAACTTTAGCTTTTCCGTGACATCAGCATTTAAAGACACTCGAGCTGTATTTCTTAAAAACCCAGATTTACTTCCTCCAATAATACCTTCCTGGTCAAGATGAGATCCACTCACAGCGTAAGTAACTTTGTCAGACCCACCAGAAATAGATAAATCGTGATTAATAATAGGAACACCAGTATCAAAAACTTCCTTTTGCCAGTTTGTACCTTTGCCTAAGCCACTTACATTAGGGTAAGGAAGCGCTCTACCACCATTAGCATAGCTTTCGTTCAACAATAAAGCATATTCAGTGGCATTTAGTAAGTTTAACTTTCTTGTAGTTTCCTGAAACCCTGAATATGTATTGAAAGAAACCTTTGTCTTAGAATTTTTCTTACCAGACTTAGTGGTTATCAAAATTACCCCGTTTGCCCCAATGGTACCATAAATAGCAGCCTGAGCATCTTTCAAAACGGTGATCGTTTCAATATCATTTGGATTCAACAACCCTAATTCCCCTACGTATCCATCAATGATGGTAGTTGGACCATTCTGTCCATTAGTTGCAATACCTCTGATACGAATATCTAAAGCCGCACCTGGCGAACCTGACTGGGACGTAACATTCACCCCGGAAACAGTTCCTTGCAGTGCTTGTTCAACCCTTACCGGTTTCAAAACTTCTAATGTTTTACTGTCAACAACCGAAACTGCACCAGTAATTTCTCTTCTTTTTTGACTTCCATAGCCAATTACCACTACTTCGTCTAAGCTTTTAGCATCTCCTTCAAGAGAGATCCTTAGTGACTTATTATTCGCAACAACTTTGTATTCGAAATTTTTAAAACCGATATAAGAAAAGACAACAGTAGAACCTGTCTTAATTCCATTTAATACAAATTTTCCATCAAAATCAGTTGCAACGCCTTTTGTAGAATTTTTAATTTGAACATTTACTCCTGGTATCGGTAAACCCGTTCCTTTCTCTATTACACTTCCCCCTAGATCAAAACTTTGGGCAAAACCAAAAGTAGAGAGCAAAAGAAAAATAATTAATAAATAGTTTGACTTCATAATTTATGTTTTTTGTGAAAGATAAAAGTATTCGTATATTATGACAACTAACCAAAAACACCCTTTACAAAAAACATACAATGCAAAAAAAACCCTAATAATTTCTTAATAACATATAAAACCTCGGATTACTGTCCAATTTTTCAAATATTCAGTAAGCTGAAAACACAAGAAAGG
>JBLIHD010000234.1:0-3737 GCA_047636335.1 Flavobacterium sp. | reverse complement strand
GGCCATTCGAATACCCCGGCAATTAACCAGGCTTTTTTCGCTTCTTTCTCTCCTTTACTGGCGTAAATTCTTTGGTATAAAGTCATTCCCACAAACCAGATCGGAATGATGGTGATGGACCAGTTTAAAATTTGATACCATGTGACATTGGTTAACGATAAATATTCGGGAGCCAATGTTGCTTTGATGACATCATAACCACCTACAGCGTTATAGGCGATGGGTATTCCGATGAAAACCAAGCCGCCAATCAATATCAACCATTGGATGGTGTCAGTGTATATGACTGCTTTCAATCCTCCGATTGTAGTATAGACTACTGCGATAGTCCCCATAACGATGAGTGAGGTTTGTATGTCTAACCCATCGACGGTCGCCGAAGCTAATTTGGCTCCAGCCAAAACTTGCGAACTCGTAAATCCGATATATCCAATGGCGGAAATAATTCCGGCCAAAAGAGCGACCCTTCCGTCATAAAAATGACCAAAAATTTGTGGAAAAGTAAAAAATTTATATTTGTGTCCCAGGTGGCTCACCTTTGGAATAAGGTAGACAGCACTCAACCAAGCACCAAGTAGTCCCGTGAATAACATCCATGAACCGGATATTCCCATGGTAAAACCGAGGCCACCTAAGCCAATTGAAAACCCACCGCCGACATCAGTGGCGACGACAGATAAACCGATATGCCAGCTGTTCATATTCCGGCCACTTACGTAAAAATCTTCGGCTGTTTTGTTTTTATTGAAGAAATAAAGACCAACACCTAACATTGCAATCATGTAAACAACGAAGATAATATAATCTATAGTGTGCATATTGTATTCGGATTATTTGAATGCCTGTCAATGGAATTTTTCCAAATGGCAAAAGGATGCAGTGAACTGCATAAAAAGATAGTTTTTCAGGATGATTTCAGGAATATGAGACCGTAGAAAGGGATGTGCGAATTATTGATAATAAATCGAGACACAACCCAAAAATTATGTAAACTCTTGCAAATATAAGGAAATATATCCAAAAAGCCGCCTAAAATGGAAGTAGCGGCTCTCAGGACGATGATTAAGTCATTTTTTTTTCGTGTAGAAAGCGAAGTAAAAAATCAATAAATTTACCAATAATGTCTTTTTTGGCACAAATTAATTTTTTTTTTAATTTTTATTAAAGCATTTTTTAAAATTATTTTAGTTTTAATCCCAAGGCGGTTTAAATTAAATATTAATCAAATTATTCTCCTGGATGATAGTTTCGTTCCGCATTTTTTTGGACATCTTCTTTGTAAAACAAAACATCTTTAAATTCCCCTTTTCGATACATTGCTGCCTGATCGTTAAAGTGCTTTGATTTTGGATCACCACTGTTACCTCCAGCAAGCAGTGACTTTGCTTTTATTTTAGGGCCAAACTCAACTGCGCAAACAAAACTATTTCCATTGTAACCGTACCTTTTTTTTGTATCTTTTTGATAATTGCTTGTAAAAGCTGGCAAAGAACCCCAAAGTGCAGGTCCAAAACCTATGGGTGAGCTCTCTAAGTTATCGTCGTATTTGAGATTAATAGCCCCGGATAATCTTTGAAATCGATTAATCTCACCCCAAGGAATTTCCCATTTTCCAAATTTGTTTTTTAACTCCTCTACAACGGTGAGTAATTGTGGTACTAGTTGATCAACACTAGCGTTTTTTGCAAAAAGGGAAGTGTTTGTAACTTGGTCTATTTG
This sequence comes from Flavobacterium sp., assembly GCA_047636335.1. Taxonomy (GTDB): domain Bacteria; phylum Bacteroidota; class Bacteroidia; order Flavobacteriales; family Flavobacteriaceae; genus Flavobacterium. Next base: position 2,018 of record JBLIHD010000234.1, on the reverse strand, counting down.
TCCTTGCTCAACGTATGCTCTTTGTATTATAGGATCTAATTTTATTACCCATTCTAAGGCTAGAGTTGTGGCTACCGACTTTTCACTAGAGTAGTAATCCCAGTTTTTTAGAACCTTGATAGGTTCTACTAAGTCCTTGTATAATGGATCTTTCGCTAAGCTATTCTTTTCAAAACTTGAAATCAAAGCAGGAATTAGGACTTCAAAAGCAGTTAGTTTTGTATCATATCCATCAGCTATCACTTTGTCCAAAGTATAATTTTCTCCCTTGCTGAGAATACGAACCGCATTTAATGCTCTGAAATTTTCTCCGTCAGGGGCCATATAAGGACGGTAGTTTTCCTTTTTTGGACTTTGGTTTCCCGCTGCGGAGAAAGGTGTCGAATTGCAGTTTTGTAACCAGCCATTTGCAGGATTATATGAATGAACTGTTTCCGAAACTTCATGTAAGCCCTTCCATTCCGTAGTAGAAGTTGTTCCGTCAACCACCTTCGACCAGTTTATATTTGGGTCTCTGACAGGTACAAAATTTCCATGCCAGTAAGCGATATTCCCTTTTGAATCAGCGTAAACCGTATTGTTTGAGGTGTTGGCTTTCATATCCATGGCCGTTTGATAATCCTCGAAATTTTTAGATTTGGTTCTAAGCCAACTTTGTTCTAAACTTTTCATCGAACGATTGTATGATTTTAAGCTAATCCACTTACCTTCTCGTTTGGCCATGATTGGGCCATGATTAGTAAAATAGGTTTTAAACTCTTTGTCTTTTAATTTACCGTTTTCCAAATATTTTACAGTTATTTTTTTTTCGGTAATAGGTAGTAATTGGCCGTCATATTCATAAAAAACCTTCTCATTTTTAATCACTATTTTTTCTGCATACATATCAGATACATCTACATTTGAAGAGGTATGCATCCAGCCACAATTTTCGTTAAAACCTTGGTAAATAAAAAATTGTCCCCAAGTAACAGCTCCATAAGCATTTAATCCTTCTTCACTGCTGATTTGTACTTCGGGTCTGAAATAAAAACTTGTGTGAGGATTGATATATAAAATAGCATTTCCTGAGGCTGTTTTGGAAGGTGCCAAAGCAAATCCGTTCGATCCTGTTTGGATATTTTTTTCTCTTTCTATATAAGATACCTTATCGGTATTACCAGAATAAAATGCTTTTAATTCTCGCGTATTTAGATCTCCCATGCTAATGGCACCTATGCTTCCGTCTGTCCATAGCAGTGGATACCAAGGCTCGAAATGTTGTAACAAAGCAGGTTTTACTGCTGGGTTTTTGTATAAATAATAGTTGATTCCGTCTGCATAAGCATTCAATAATTTTTTCAACCAAGGCTTTGCGTTTTCATAGTCATTTCTGGCGCCCTTTTCATCAATTATTAATCTTGTTTCCAAATCATTATATAAAACGGATTGTCCTTTTATTTCGGATAATCGCCCCAGTTTTTCGATATAATTCATTTCAATGCGAACGAAATCGTCCTCACATTGGGCATATAACATGCCAAAAACGGCATCAGCATCTGTTTTTCCATAAACATGTGGAATACCCCAATTGTCTCTTATAATAGTTACCTGTGTCGCTGCTTTTGCCAGTCTTTCGCTTTCTTTTGTGCTTATGGTTTGGGAAAATACTTGGAAGTTCACACAAAGAAAAAGCAATGTTAATTTCAGACCGTTTTTATAATTTTCCATCGAATTTAAATTTTAAATTTTTAACCATTATTGTAAATACTTGTTTTAAGACTTATTGTGGAGATGAGTTTGTTTGTATCTGACTTTTGAATTACGTAAACTTAGCTTTCTCTTTTAATTTCAATTGTATCTCATCGGGATTATTGTGCCGCTTGTTATTTAAAGTTCCTGAATGTATAGGATTTAATTCCATTTGCGGTAATCAGTTGCTTGCTCTATAAAGCTGCTCTAGCACTTGTTGTCGGAATCGTGCTTCTTTTTCCTTGGGTTTGATATTAGCAGTTATAAAAACAAGTTTTGCATTTTGT
>JBLIHD010000233.1:0-3751 GCA_047636335.1 Flavobacterium sp. | reverse complement strand
TCATTTTGCAAATCACCGGACAATTCGCCTATGTATCTCAGAACGTGATTTGGTTTTTGATCATTTTTTACCTTATCATATATGGGGTCAAATTCTTTCAGCTTAGTCAGGAAATCCGCGGCACTTACGTCGCGCAAATGTTCTGGTATTAAATTCTGAATATCAATTTCTTCAAATTCATTTTGCAAATCTAGTTCCCTAGCTAAAATCAATAATTTTCTGCCCACGTCATTTCCGCCCAAATCCTCTCTTGGATCCGGTTCTGTGAAACCATTGTCTATTGCTTCTTTCAATATTTCGCTAAAAGGAACGTCCTTGGAGGAGAAATTATTGAACAAATAACTTAATGTCCCTGAAAACACTCCCTTTATCTTGGTGATGTTTTCGCCCGAAAGATGCAATAATTTTATGGTGTCAATCAACGGTAATCCAGCTCCAACGTTAGTTTCATACAAATAATTCTTTTGATTGTCAGCCAATACTTTTCTCAACTCTCTATAAAAACCATAACTTAGGGTATTGGCCACTTTATTCGAAGAGATTAAATCAAAACTACTTTCGGCAAGCGGAATATAATTCTCCACAAAATCAGCACTTGCGGTATTGTCAATTGCGATTAGGTTCTCCAAGTGATGCTCATTGGCGTAAGCGATAACATCTTTGATTGTATAGGATACACCATTGGTTTGAATTTCATTTCTCCAATTTTGAGAAACTCCGTTTTTATTCAACAATACGTTTCGCGAGTTTGCAATTGCAAAAACATTCAGTTTGATGTCTTTCCTCTTTTCGATAGCCGTTGCTGATTCCAATATTTGGTTAATCAAAGTTCCTCCGACCAATCCATGCCCAAAAATGGCGATGTTGATTTTCTTTGCAACACCAAATATTTCTCCGTGAATTACGTTCAAGGCTTTGTTCAGTTCAGACCTCTTGACCACTAAACTTACGTTCTTGCCCGTAACGGTATTATTGAAAAGAATAGGGACAATTTTATTCTTGATTAACGCAGTATAAGGCTTGTGAAAGGTGCTTAAATCTTGCCCAATAATTGAAATAACCGAAACATTATCAGTAACGGTAATTTTATTGACATCCTTAGAATAGAAATCATTTTCGAATTCTTTTTCTAATTCGATCATCGCTTTTGTCGCTTTATCAGCGGCAACAACAAGTCCAATTCCTCTTTCTGATGAACCTTGGGAGATAATACTCACACTAATATCATTATCACCCATTACCCTAAAAATACGGGCATCGACTCCTGTTTTACCCAGCAGTCCCCTGCCTTCCAGGTTTACCAAAGAAACATTCTCAAGCACTGAAAGCGTTTTTATACCTGCAGCATTTGAATTGGATGTGATTAAAGTTCCTTTATTTTCGTGATTGAATGTATTCAAAATTCGAAGTGGAATGTTTTTTTCCAACAACGGAATAATCGTTTTAGCATGCAAAATAGTTGCCCCAAAATTAGCCATTTCATTTGCTTCATTATAGGACAAAGATTCAATTATTTTAGCATCTAAAACCAAATCAGGATTGGCAGTATAAATACCATCAACATGTGTGTAATTTTCTAGTTCTTGGGCATTTATATAATTAGCAACGAGCGATGCAGTATAGTTACTTCCGTTTCTACCCAAGGTAGTAGTTTCATTTTTAGTATTCGAACCAATAAAACCAGTAATTACCAAAACAGCATCTTTGTTTTCTTTAAAAACCTGGATGATATTTTTCTTAGAAACAGCATCTAATGGTTGCGCATCACCAAAATTAGAATCGGTAACAATTAATCCTCTGGTGTCGGCTAGTTTTGCAGGAATGCCTTTTTGATTCAACAAAAAAACCAATAATTTAGCCGAAAGCACTTCGCCATGTGCTAAAATTTGATCTTGAATCTTAACGCTAAAATCCCCAATCAAGCTAACTCCTTCAAAAAGTTTATCCAATTTATCAAATTCTGTCGAAAAATCAACCGCATCAAAACCGTCTTTTTGATAGGTTTTAAAACTTTCCAGTAGCGGCTTATAATTTCCGTTTTTGACGGCAATGGTAAGAATATCGTCCAACTCATCTGTTGCATTACCGCGAGCGGACACCACAACAGCTATTTGCTCACCTTGATTTACTTTATCAGCAATAATAGTAACAACTTTATTAATACCTTCACCGTTGGCTAAAGATTTCCCTCCAAATTTTACTATTTTCATCTGTTTTTTATTTTTAAAAACAACTTCTAATAAATTGTCTAATTGTTCGTATTCTATCAAAAACGCATCGTGCCCATGTTGTGAGTCAATCTCACTATAAAATACATTATTTTTAAATTTTTTAATCTCGTTGTAAGTTTCTCTGTTCTCCTTTGCTGTAAAAAACAAATCCGAATTAATTCCTACAATGTATATATTAGCTTCCACTTTTGAAATAACCGATTCCAAAGACTCTTTATTTCGAGTGATATCAATTGTTTTTAAAAGTTGGTTCATCATTTTATAAGCCGAAAGCTGAAATCTTTTTTCTAATTTCTCTCCATGGTAATTCAACCAACTTTCCACTTTGAACGTTTCCAGTTGTTCATTGAGATCTCTGTTAAATTTCACTTTGAAAGACTCAGGAGTTCGGTAGCACAACATGGCATGAATACGCGCGTCTTCGATAGGTTTCGAAGAGTTATTAAGTATTTTCTCCTGCAAATAGCAGTTAGCAATCAACCAGTCGGTCGATTTCCAGTCTGTAGCAATAGCAATGAAATTATCTGTCAATTTAGGTTCTAAAGCCAAAATTTCCCAGGCGATTCCGCCACCAACAGAACCTCCAATGAGTGCAAACAGATTATCAATCTTTAACACTCTAAGACCTTCAATGAAAATTCTGGCCATGTCCCTTGCTACAAAATCTCTGTAATTATCGATAGTAGCTGAATTGAAACCATTCCCCGGTACATCAAAAGAGACAATTGTATATTTTCTGATGTCAATAGTTTTATCTAATCCTACTATATCATTCCACCAGCCAGATTCACCTATTACTTGTGAATTTCCGGTCAAGGCATGATTAATTAAAATAATTGGGGCTGTATGCAAAGGAGCACCAAAAACTTGAAAACTTAGGTTTAGGCTAGGATAAAAAGCACCATTCTGTGTGGTGAAGCTTTGTACAGTAATATGGGATATTTTTTTTTCCAATTTCAAATCTGTTATGATTTTTGATCTGTGTTGGAAATATTAAAAAGAAAAGCTAGAAATTAACTAGTAAATTCTTGTTGTTATCTTTCCACGTTGGGCGTGGTAGAATGCAGCACCTTCTCCGATTTCTCAAAGGGTTGCTAAGGCTTCATTGGGTCTAATCCCTCTGCCTTTCTTTATAACATTTCAATACGTTGATGAACTTAACGTCGCAAATTAACCACTATTTATTTAAACAACCAAATAATAATACGAATTGATTTTTGTTTAACAAAACCCATTTCGAACAAGCATAAAAAAAATACCCAAAAAACAGTTTAGTTTTGTGGGCATTATTGCGAAGTTACCGATATCTCAAAGTAATTGTTTTCCATATAAAAATACATTTTTTTAATATGTTTATTGAATAATACTGCTAAATGATATCCATTTATATTAGATAAAAAGGATTTCATTTTCTTGCGAATACATTTGAAACAAGAGTGAATTTGAAGCCTTTTTAGGTCTAAAAGTAGTGCTTGATTTTAACTCAAACCTAGAGTTAACTAATTCGTTAACGATTTTGT
>JBLIHD010000232.1:0-3757 GCA_047636335.1 Flavobacterium sp. | reverse complement strand
GCGAAAATGGAGCAGTATCGTATTTAGTGTTGAATTTTGAAGTTAAGACTTTCATTGTATTATAATTAGTTTTCATTAATTGAAACAGAATGTTTTTGAAATACAAATGTAGCGATTAAAAAAAAAATGAGATTACAAATCAGAATCGATTTCGCGTTTCAACCGAAAACGGTTATGTTATAAAAATGTTATTTATTTTTCTTAGCACTTTAAAAAGCTTAAATTGTCAAATAGCTTATGTTTTGAATAAGCGAATTATTAACAATAGTAAATAATATATTAATAAATGAATTACCAAATTATAATAAAGAGAATCGATACTGTAAACGAAGTAGAAGGGTATTGGTCAGACGAAGACCTTATTCAGTTATTAGGAAAATTTAATTTTCCAGATGCAGATACAGCCGAAAAAAAGAATTTGCCCGAATTACTGGAAATGGCGATATCTGATTATGAGCCAAATGAAGCTGCTGAAATTGTGCTTGCTTACAAACTGGGTGAAGAATTAAATGAAGGGCAAATTGAGCAAATTTCGCACAACATGTTAATTGATAAAGTATGTGAGGAATATCCTGAAATTCATATGCAAGCAAGATTATTTCATGTCAATCAATTGCTCTTTAAAGCCTATAACGGAAAGTTTCCTAATACCAAAGCATCTGTTGTTCATTTTTCAATGACACCAACTGACGGTGAAGTGAAAGAACTAACGGCTGAAAATGTATTGAAATTATTAAATAATGGATTGTCTGATAGAAATTTGATTAAAAGATTATTTGAAGAGCAGATGACTAAAAACGTCCCTTTTCCCACAGCCGAAGCCATAGTTTGGGAATTAAATACAGAGGATAATGTAAATTTCAGCTTGGTTACGTCTGAGAATTGGATTAATAATGACGATGTAACTGCATCTGAATTTGAGAGTGTTCTTGAAGAAATTGAGGAAGAGGACTAATTTTGATTAAAATATACAAAATTTTAAAAACAACAAAGGCTTCCGTAATTGGAGCCTTTGTCTTTATAATAAAATGTTATTTTTTAAGTAAACTTTCTGAGGCAATGATTACCGACTCCTCTAAGCCTTTTTTGTATTTGATTACCTTGTCTAAAACAGCTTTGTCGTGACTTCCGATTATTTGAGCTGCAAGGATTCCTGCGTTTTTTGCGCCATTTAAGGCTACAGTAGCAACTGGGACTCCACCTGGCATTTGAAGAATTGACAAAATGCTATCCCAACCATCAATAGAATTACTGGATTTTACGGGAACGCCGATAACTGGGAGAGGGGACATCGATGCTACCATTCCAGGTAGATGTGCTGCGCCACCGGCACCGGCAATAATTACTGAAATGCCACGAAGGTGCGCATTTTTGCTAAAATCATATAGCTTGTCTGGAGTTCTATGTGCTGAAACAATATCAACTTCTATTTCTATTCCAAATCCTTTCAGGACTTCAATGGCTTCTTGCATGACAGGCATGTCAGAGATGCTTCCCATTATAATAGCTACTTTACTCATTTTGTTGTTGATTTGATTTATTGTTGAATAATATTTATAACTCAACATTTAAAATGTTTTAGGCAATTACTCTTATTGTGTTTTTCACATCTTCAGCAATTTTTCTTGCTTCATTCATGTCTTGGTTTACGATAGTCACATGTCCCATTTTACGAAAAGGGCGAGTTTGTTTTTTACCGTATATATGTGGAGTGACTCCATTCCAGGATAAAATAGTATGAATGTTTTCATAAACTACATTTCCAGAAAATTTTTCAGCGCCTACCAGGTTAACCATAACAGCTGCAACCTTACTGTCCGTATTTCCTAATGGAAGATCTAAGATTGCCCGTAAATGGTTTTCAAATTGAGAAGTGTAGCTGGCCTCTATGGAATAATGTCCTGAATTGTGTGGGCGGGGAGCCACTTCATTTATCAGTATTTCATCATCGTCAGTTTGAAACATTTCAACTGCGAGTAATCCCACATGATTGAATTTTTCAGAAACCCCTAGTGCGATAGCTCTGGCTTTATCGGCTACTTTATCATTTATCCTGGCTGGACAAATTACATATTCTACCTGATTGGCTTCTGGATGAAACTCCATTTCAACTACTGGATAGGTTCTTATTTCTCCCGAAGGGTTTCGGCAAACAATCACTGCCAATTCATTTTTAAAAGGAATCATTTCTTCAGCGATACATTCTACATTGGGAAGTTCGTCTAAATCAGAGATTTGTCTAATTACTTTAACTCCGTTTCCGTCGTAGCCAAATTCAGTACATTTCCATACGAATGGTAACTTTGTTTTAGAGTCTAGAATGTCAACGATTAGACTTTTTAGGTTATTAAATCGGCCGTAAGGCGCGGTTGGTATATTGTGTTCAGTATAAAAATCTTTTTGAACTCCTTTATTTTGTATCAGCTTTAGTGTTTTGGGCGAAGGATAAACTTTCAATCCTTCTTCTTCTAACTTTACCAAAGCGGCGAGATTCACCAATTCAATTTCAAAAGTCAATACATCGACTTGTTTCCCAAAATTATAGACGGTTTCAAAATCCATTAAATCCCCTTTGAAGAATTTATTACAGGCGATTTTGCAAGGTGCTTCATCACTTGGATCAAGAACATAGGTTTGTATGTCAAATTTCCGAGTGTCAAAAAGCATCATTTTGCCCAATTGTCCACCTCCTAGAATACCTAATTTAAAATCAGAAGAAAAATAGTTCATTATATTGCAAGTTTGTTGACAGCAAAGATACTTTATATAGCTCAAACGGAGAAATGCTATTTTATTTTCTTCAAAATTTCTCTCGCTACAGATTTTTAGGCGGCAGAGTGTTTTCCGTAATCATCGGTAAGAATACGTTGCAATCCGGGATAAATCCAATCTTTTTTTGCGTAGTGCAAAGAGGGGTTCGAATGGCGTAGACTTTCGTGGCTAATTGGCGCTCTTCCTGAATGAGCCAGTCAAAACAGTTTTCGGTAATTTCTTCCTCTTGTAAAGGAGTCAAGGTAATATTTGGGCTAAGAAACATGCAGATTTTCGAAATTGATCGTAGAGCGCTTTCGTTGGTAAATTTTGAAAGGCTTTTACAAAAAACAGCAAGGTAATCGGTCAGTAAATGCAGTTGTTTTCAAGTACCAATTCTAAAATCTAGCATTGCTTGTAGTGGTTTTTGTCAGCGGTGTTTAATGCAATCGCTAATCATCTTTGGTCAAAAACAGCTAATATTTTTAATTGTAAGCTATTCTTATGGTTTTAAAAACGAATTGCCAAATCTGAATTCTGTATCTTTGCCCATTATTTTAAATAAGATAATAATGATTCAACTTCACGATAAACAATTTGTTCCGTTTATTTCTGCCAAGGAAATAGAGTTTGCCATCACAAAAATGGTGCAACAAGTGGAAGACGATTTTATAGATGAAACACCAGTGTTTATAGGGGTTTTAAACGGCTCTTTTATGGTGGTTTCTGACTTCATGAAAAAATATACTAAACCTTGCGAAGTAAGTTTCATAAAAATGGCTTCTTATGAAGGGACTTCTTCAACAGATGAGGTGAAACAATTAATCGGTTTAAATCAGGATTTGACTGGGAGATCAGTTGTTGTTATTGAGGATATCGTCGATACGGGTAACACTTTGGTCGAACTAAAGGAATTGTTCAAAAAACAGAATGTAAAGCATTTCAAAATAGCTACGCTTTTCTTTAAACCGGAAGCTTATAAAAAAGACATTAAAATAGATTATGT
>JBLIHD010000231.1:0-3768 GCA_047636335.1 Flavobacterium sp. | reverse complement strand
AGGTTCGGGAACTCAATATTTTATTGGAGACTATGACGGTAAAAGTTTTAAAACAGATCAAAAAGACATCAAGTGGATTGATCATGGAACGGATAATTATGCAGGAGTGACCTATAACAACACCCCTGATGATAAACGTGTTTTTATTGGCTGGATGAGCAACTGGAGTTACGCCAGAGATACTCCAACTAAAAATTGGCGCAGTGCTATGACAATGCCAAGGGAACTATCCCTTGTAAAAATAAATAATGATTATGTCTTAAAAAGCACTCCTATTGAGCAACTAGAAAGCCAGTTAAAGCAAGAGTACTCAAATAAAAAAATGTTGTTAAAAGCAAATGAAAAAAAAGTGGTTAACTACCCCAACTTTAACCAGTCTGAAATTAAATTTATAGCAGAAGCCAAAGATTTAAAACTCGTTTTCGCAAATGAAGCCAAAGATTCTTTAGTAATAGAATACAATGCAAAACAAAAGACATTTTCTATCGACAGACGTCATTCTGGAATAGTAAACTTTGAAGAGAGTTTTGGCAAACAAATTCATAAAACAGTTGTATCCAATATGGTTTCAGATACTATAGACTACCAAATCATCATGGACTGGTCTTCAATCGAAATCTTTTTAGATGGCGGAATATATAGTTTTACTGAGCAAATTTTCCCAAGCACACCATATACTAAACTGACTGTGTCATCTACTAAAAATCAAGAAGTCAACGCTTTTTCAATCAACTATATAAAAAGCATTTGGGATAAAAATTAAACTAACAACCAAACCAAAAAACCAAAGTCAATGAATAACGTTAGAAACTGGTCTCTCACCGTAGCTGTGGCAGGATTTTTATTTGGGTTTGACACTGTCGTCATCTCTGGAGCAAACTTACCTATAAAAGAATTATGGAACACAACGCCCTTATTTCATGGTATCTTCATTATGTCCATGGCATTATGGGGAACTGTACTTGGTTCATTACTTGGCGGAATACCCTGTGACAAATGGGGCCGTAAAAAAACTTTATTCTGGATTGGGATACTATTTTTGGTGTCGGCTATAGGTTCCGCATTAGCACCGAATCCCTACTTTTTTTCCTTTTTTAGATTTGTTGGTGGTATTGGTGTAGGTGCATCTTCGGTCGCGGCACCGATCTATATATCCGAGATTTCTACTCCCGAAAATAGAGGTAAACTGGGTACCTTATTTCAGTTTAATATCGTTTTTGGAATTTTAATTGCCTTCTTTTCTAATTATCTTCTTGAAGGAGTTGGTGGAGCAAATGACTGGCGCTGGATGATTGGGATTGTTGCTTTACCTGCATTAATTTATAGCATAATTGTCACGCAAATACCAGATAGCCCTAGGTGGTTAATTCTGAAAAAAAGAGATGATGCAACCGCAATGAAGGTACTGGAAATGATTTACAGTAAAGATGATGCTCTGGACAATTTTTACGAAATAAAAAATGACCTTATTGAAGATTCGACTTTTAAAGAAACGGTATTCTCATACAAATATAAATTACCTCTGATACTTGCTTTTTTAATTGCCTTTTTCAATCAGTTATCTGGTATTAATTTTATATTATATTATGCCCCTGAAATATTAGAAATGGCAGGTTTAGGCTCTAAAGAATCTTTAATGAATTCCATTTTAATTGGAGTTACAAATTTAATTTTTACTCTTGCAGGCATGAAATTAATTGATGTTTTAGGAAGAAGACAGCTTATGATAATCGGCTCAATTGGTTATATTTTAAGTTTAGGCATGGTTACCTTAGCCTTTCTTAATAACCTAGGCCCCGTTGTATTGATGGTCTCTATTCTTGTATTTATTGCTTCTCATGCCATCGGTCAAGGAGCCGTTATTTGGGTTTTTATTTCCGAAATATTTCCAAATAATATTAGAGCGAATGGACAATCATTTGGAACAGGGATACATTGGATCTTCGCCGCCTTGATAACTTTAGCAGGTCCTGTGGTAATCGATTTATTCAAAGTAAATCCGTGGCCTATATTTGCCTTTTTTGCTTTTATGATGGCACTACAGTTCCTCTTTGTCTTATTCATGATGCCGGAAACTAAAGGCTTATCCCTTGAAGAATTAGAACATAAAATGCTTAGCAATGGAGAATAATCTAGAAAAAACTAATGTTGTGTGTTTTGGAGAGGTTTTATACGACGTGTTTCCAACTCACAAGAAAATTGGGGGAGCACCATTAAATGTGGCTTTACGTCTATCATCACTAGGCATTAATTCCCAAATAATAAGTCGTGTTGGAGATGATGAAATTGGAAAAGAGCTGCTGTCTTTCATAAAAAAAAGCAAAGTGAGCACCGCTCATATTCAAGTAGACCCCACTCATAAAACGGGTGAAGTAGTCGTTCATCTTAACGATAAAGGATCGGCATCTTACAACATAAATTATCCAGTAGCTTGGGATAAAATAGCATGTAATCCTGAAATAGAAGATCTAGTAAAAAAAGCAGCTGCCTTTATTTACGGCAGTCTTGTTTGCAGAGACGAAACTTCCTTTGAGACACTGGTAGAATTATTAGGCTACGCCAAGTACAAAGTGTTTGATGTTAACCTTCGTGCTCCTTTTTACAAGAAAGAAGTGCTTACAAGTTTAATGATGCAGTCAGATTTCATAAAGTTTAATGACGAGGAGCTATACGAAATAAGCAAATTTCTTAATTCACCTTACCATTCATTAAAGCAAAACATCCTTTATATCGCCGAGTCGACAAATACAAACCGTATCTGCGTAACGTTAGGGAGCCATGGTGCAGTTTTATATTATGAAGGTACATTTTATTACAATAGTGGTTATGAAATAAAGGTAGCGGACACTGTTGGATCTGGAGATTCTTTTTTGGCAGGTTTAATTAGTAAGCTACTAACCCAAAATGACCCCCAAAAAGCTATTGATTTCGCTTGTGCTTTAGGAGCACTTGTGGCAGAAAAGCAAGGGGCAAATCCTAAGATTTCAAATTTAAAAATAAATAAGTTTATGAATCCAATATAAATAATCACAAAACCTGCATCAATTTACAAACTAACATTATAATTATGACCATAAATGCCCAAACGGATAAAAATCTAATAATCCAGACTAAAGATGCCAAATGGTGGAAGGAAGCTGTTGTTTACCAAATATATCCAAGAAGTTTTAAGGATAGTAACGGCGACGGTGTGGGAGACCTGAAAGGAATTATATCTAAACTGGATTATATAAAAAATCTGGGGATAGATGCTGTTTGGCTCAATCCGATCTATGCTTCTCCAAATGATGACAATGGATATGACATCAGTAATTATAGAGAAATCATGTCCGATTTTGGAACTATGGAAGATTTTGATATTTTATTGAAGGAAATGCATAAGCGAGGAATTAAATTAATCATGGACCTAGTGGTAAATCATAGCAGTGATGAACATGATTGGTTCAAGCAGTCCAGAAGCTCGAGAGACAACCCGTATCGAGATTATTACCATTGGTGGCCAGCCGAAAGAGGAAAACCGCAGTATAGATGGAGTTGGTTTGACGTAAATAGTGATGCCTGGAAGTATGACCCAGCAACAGACTCGTATTATCTACACTATTTTTCCGAAAAACAGCCAGATTTGAACTGGGAAAATCCTCAGCTAAGAAATGATGTTTACGATATAATGAAGTTCTGGCTCGATAAAGGAATCGATGGTTTTAGAATGGATGCATTTCAATTTATTTCAAAAGACACTAGTTTTCCAGAATTGCCTAAAGAAATAGT
>JBLIHD010000230.1:0-3776 GCA_047636335.1 Flavobacterium sp. | reverse complement strand
GTTGGGTGTGAACCACGATTAATTAGTTCTAAATTATCTTGTCCAATTAAATATCCGGAAGATATTTGGATATAAATAGCATCTGTACTAGTGTCATCAGGATCAGTTATCGTTACGTCGGTTACTATTTTTAATGAGGATCCAGGGCAGTAAATTTGGTTTCCAGTTGCTGTAATTATAGGGGGATTAATAGCAAATAAAGATTTATTCAACTTTGGTTCGGGAGACGCAATATTTCCAAAATTCTGATTCGAAATTAGAAACATAAAAACTAAAATTATATAAAACGATTTGTTTTGGTCCATTGTGTAAAAGTATGGTTTTTAAATTAATTGTTTCGACCAATTCAATTTTTGAAATAGATCCCAAACCACGATCCCGGCGCTTACCGAAATGTTCAAAGAATGCTTGGTTCCCAGTTGGGGGATTTCTATGCAGCCGTCACATTGGGCAACCGCTTCTTGCGAAACGCCGTGGACTTCGTTTCCAAATACCAAAGCATATTTTTTGCCTTTTTCTACTTTAAAATCTTGAAGAAATATGGCGCTTTGTACTTGCTCTATAGCTAAGGTGGTTATATTGTCACGTTTCAAATTTTCAATTACTTCAAGAACATTTTGGCTGTGTTCCCAAGTTACTGTTTCAGTTGCCCCTAGAGCCGTTTTATGAATTTCTTTGTTTGGAGGAGTCGCGGTGATGCCACATAAATAGATCTTTTCAATTAAAAAAGCGTCGGCAGTCCTAAATACGGAGCCGATATTGTGCAAACTGCGAACATCATCCAAAACGATAATAATTGGAGTTTTTTGGGACTCTTTAAAGGCTTCAATTGATTTTCGTTCCAATTCGCTATTTTCTAGCTTTCTCATTCTATTTTGAGGTTTAGTCAAAAAAAAAGCTTCCGATTTAAGGGAAGCTTTTATTTGTGTTAATTAAAATTTAGCTTTTTGTAGCTTCGTCAGCCAAAACAGTACCTTTTATGGTAAGTACTAAGGTTGCTTGTCCTGTGGCATTTGATGTTACGGTTACCGTTTTTGTGAATGCCCCAACTCTGTCAGTTGCATATTTTACACCAATAATCCCTTTTGCTCCTGGAGCGATCGGTTCTTTTGGAGAAGTAGGAACGGTACAGCCACATGAACCTTGTGTGTTTGTAATGATTAAGGGCTTGGTTCCGTTGTTTGTAAATACAAACTCACGTTTTCCGTCTGCATTGTGTGCGATTGTCCCGTAATCAATTGTTTCTGAAACAAAAACCATCCCGGCTCCATCTACTTTAGCAACCTTTGCAGTAGTTGTCTTTAATTTTTTTGAAGTTTCTTGGGCATTAGAAGTGGTAACCCCTAAAACGGTTAGCATAGCTAGTAAAATTATTTTTTTCATTTTTGTGTCATTTTAGAATTCATAACAAATTTAAATAAAATATTGAAATTACACCTTAATTTTCACTTAAAAAAATATAAATGTTTTTAAGCGCGGACTTATTAGTTATTAAATATTTAAATTCGCTGATAGTTTTCTCATACATATAAATTCAAATAATTTGGCAGCTAAAGATAAAGAAGTTAAAGAAACACCGTTAATGAAACAATATAACGAAATCAAAAGGAAATATCCGGATGCTTGTTTATTGTTTCGAGTAGGCGATTTTTACGAAACTTTCGGGGATGATGCGGTTAGGGCTTCTAAGATTTTAGGGATTACCCTGACCAAGAGAGGAGCGGGTTCCGCGACGGAGACTGCGTTGGCGGGTTTCCCTCATCATTCGATAAATACCTATTTACCCAAATTAGTTAAGGCAGGTCTTCGTGTCGCGATTTGTGATCAACTGGAAGACCCCAAGATGACGAAAACGATTGTGAAACGCGGTGTAACTGAATTAGTCACTCCAGGGGTTTCTATGAATGACGAAGTTTTAAATTCAAAAACAAATAATTTTCTAGCGTCAGTATATTTTGCTAATAAGTCGATTGGAATATCTTTTTTGGATGTTTCGACAGGAGAGTTTCTTACCGCCCAAGGGAATGCCGAGTATATCGATAAACTTTTGCAAAACTTTAGCCCAAGTGAGGTTTTGATTCCGAAAAACAATAAAAATCAATTCCGTGAAATTTTCGGGGAGGATTATCATAGTTTTTATCTTGAGGACTGGATCTACAAAGAGGACTATGCATTCGAAATCTTAACAAAACATTTCCAAACGGTTTCCTTAAAGGGATTTGGTATTGAAGACTTGAAAGAAGGTATTGTTGCTTCAGGTGCCATTTTATATTACTTATCCGAAACACAGCATAATAAGGTTCAGCACATCACCTCTGTTCAGCGTATAGCCGAAGACGCTTATGTTTGGATGGATCGGTTTACGATTCGTAACTTGGAATTGTATCAGAGTTACAATCCGAATGCAGTTACGCTTTTGGATGTAATTGACAAAACGCTTTCGCCAATGGGAGGGCGTTTACTGAAGCGTTGGCTTGCACTGCCGTTAAAAGATGGCAATAAAGTTCGAAGTCGCCATCAAGTAGTATCCTATTTGAAAGAAAATCAAGAAGTTTTGCAAAGTATGCAACAGCAGATCAAACAGATTTCCGATTTGGAACGTTTGATTTCCAAAATAGCCGCGGGAAAAGTGTCTCCCCGTGAAGTCGTTTATCTCAAGGAATCGCTGGATGCCATTATCCCCATAAAAAAGTTGGCTTTAGAAAGTCCGCAAGACGCGGTAAGGATTATTGGCGATAATTTGCACAGTTGTGATTTATTGCGGGAAAAAATCAAAACGACATTAAACCAAGATGCGCCCGTCGCCGTTGCCAAGGGGAATGCCATTGCTAAGGGAATAAGCGAAGAATTGGATGAACTGAGGGCGATCTCAACTTCCGGCAAAGACTTTTTGGATGGAATAGAAAAGCGAGAATCACAATTAACGGGTATCTCTTCTTTGAAGATTTCTTTCAATAACGTTTTTGGTTATTATATTGAAGTCAGAAACATGCATAAAGATAAGGTGCCGGCAGAATGGATTCGTAAACAAACCCTGGTGAGCGCCGAGCGCTATATTACAGAGGAGTTAAAAGAATATGAGACTAAAATTCTGGGTGCCGAGGAAAAAATACAAAAAATAGAATCGGAATTGTTCGAGCAATTAGTCGCCTGGATCGCAACTTACATAAAACCGGTTCAATTGAACGCCAATTTGGTGGCGCAGTTGGATTGTTTGTGTTCTTTCACGCAGTTGGCTATTGAGAATAAATATGTCTGTCCTGAACTTGACGAAACATTCGAGCTGGAAATCAAGAACGGTCGACATCCCGTTATCGAAAAGCAATTGCCGGTGGGGATGCCTTATATACCAAATGATATTTTCTTGGATCAGGAAACCCAACAAATGATAATGATAACCGGTCCCAATATGTCCGGAAAGTCGGCTATCTTGCGTCAAACCGCGTTAATCGTATTGTTGGCACAAATGGGAAGCTTTGTCCCTGCTGACAGCGTAAGAATGGGAACCGTTGATAAAATATTCACCAGAGTGGGAGCGAGTGATAATATTTCGATGGGTGAATCTACCTTTATGGTCGAAATGAATGAAACCGCCTCGATTCTGAACAATATTTCTGATAGAAGTTTGGTCCTGCTGGACGAAATAGGTAGGGGAACAAGCACTTATGACGGGATTTCCATCGCTTGGGCCATTGCGGAGTTCTTGCATGAACATCCTTCGAGGCCTAAAACCCTGTTTGCGACGCATTATCATGAGCTAAATGAGATGAGCGAAT
>JBLIHD010000229.1:0-3832 GCA_047636335.1 Flavobacterium sp. | reverse complement strand
TCATGACTGCCGGCTTTTCAATGCCCATTAATTCCAAAATAGTTGGCGCAATGTCACCTAAAACACCATCGTTGATTTCCTTCAAATCGTTATCAACCAGAATAAAAGGAACTGGGTTTGTTGTATGTGCCGTATTTGGGCTTCCGTCAGGGTTCATCATGGTTTCGCAGTTTCCATGGTCTGCGATCACAAGAACTGTATAGTCTTGTGCCAAAGCTGTCGTGATTACTTTCTCGACGCATTTGTCCACCGCTTCGCAAGCTTTTATTGCCGCGGCCATAATTCCCGTATGGCCTACCATATCGCCATTGGCAAAATTAAGGCATACAAAATCCACAACGCCTTTTTCGAGCTCTGGAACCAAGGCATCCGTAAGTTCGAACGCACTCATTTCAGGTTGCAAATCATAAGTGGCCACTTTAGGCGAATTTTTTAAAATTCGTTTTTCACCTCTAAAAGGGATTTCTCTACCACCTGAAAAGAAAAAAGTAACATGAGGGTACTTTTCTGTTTCTGCAATCCTAATTTGGGTTTTGTTGTGTTTTTCTAAAACTTCACCTAATGTTTCCTCTATGTTGTCTTTATTGTATACCACTTTTACATTTTTGTATGTTTCGTCATAATTAGTCAATGTGACGTAATACAAATTGAGTTTGTGCATATTTTGTTCGTGAAAGTCTTGTTGCGATAGCGCTTCAGTCAATTCTCTTCCTCGGTCTGTTCTGAAATTAAAGAATATTACGACATCTTCATCCTCGATAGTGGCAAGAGGTTTGTCGTTGTCATCAACCATAACTAGCGGATTGATAAATTCGTCCGTTATGTCAATCTCATAACTTTGTTCGATTGAAGCCACTGCATCTTTAGAAAGGGTTCCTTTTCCGTTTACCAATAAATCATAGGCAAGTTTTACCCTTTCCCAGCGTTTATCGCGATCCATTGCGTAATACCGCCCAATAACAGAAGCTACTTTAACAGAGGTGTTTGCTATGTAATTTTCTAAATTCTGAATATAATTTTTTCCTGATTTAGGATCTACGTCTCGTCCATCTGTGAAAGCATGAATGAAAACTTCTTTTAATCCGTATTCCTGTGTCGCATCTATCAGTCCACGTAAATGGGAAGTATGGGAGTGAACGCCGCCATCTGAAACCAGTCCTAAAAAGTGTACTTTTTTATTATTGTCTTTGGCGTATTGAAACGCATCCTTAAGGACTTGTTCTTTAGCTAGTGTTTTATTGGCAACAGCCAAATTTATTTTGGCCAAATCTTGGTATACAATTCTACCGGCGCCCAAGTTCATATGGCCTACTTCACTGTTCCCCATTTGTCCCTCTGGCAAGCCTACATTTAAGCCGTCAGTTCTAAGTTGGGCACTAGGGTATTTTTTATAAAGACTACTTATAAACGGAACATTTGCGTTGTCGATTGCAGATACTTTAGGGTCTGGGGATTTCCCCCATCCGTCTAAAATCATTAGTATAACTTTTTTGTTCATTTTAATATGTTTTAAGCAAAGGTAAAGTATTTCTAAAAATGTTCGAAGTAATAAAAAGTACTATTATGTATTCAGGAATTAACGCTGCTGAAAAGCAATAGCTTTGCTGTAGAAGCCTTATTTCTTTGAAATTATCGCAAATTAGATATTGCTTTTCACACTGTTATAGTCAATAAAATAACGAATACTGATAGAAAAAATATGTTGTAGTTGATCATTGGTTAGCAATGAAGTGACTTTTTCTCCGAAATCTTTATTTATTTCTCTTTGAAAATTAGCGGCATTATTTCTGTATAAAATAGAGATTTCACTTCCTGGGGCAAACCACCAAGAATATGATAAGTCAGCGTTCCAAGAATTAAAACTGGAGTTTTTATTGGTGTTATAGGCCGCATAATCAGCTAGTCTACCATTTTGTTCCAGTGATAAAAAGTTTTTGTTTTCAGCATAAGACCAGTAATGTCGAACGGCTAGGTTGAAAGTCATTCTGCTGTTGATGGAATATTTTCCAGAAAGAGAGTTGGAATACGTAATCACATTTCGATTGGCAAAAATAATGGTAGCTGGTGTAGCTGAACTTAAATCATCATCAATACTATCTATATATCCTTTGTTATTATTTCGCCTAGAAAAATCAAAGTCGTAGATCAAAGAAAATTTGTCGTTAAAGCGGTATCTCGGACTTAAGTAAAAACCATAAGAATTTCTGCCAGGTTCGCTTAGTATAGTCACTGATGGTCGGATATTTAGTGCAAATTTATTATTATAATTAGAAGAAAAATAGAAGGACCCTCCGTATCGCTTGGGGGAAATTAAAAATCTATTTTCTGTCCGAGGCTCATAGTAATCATAGGATTCAGCTGGGCTGGCATCTATTTGCAAACTAAAATAATGATTTTGTTTGTTATTTGAACCTATGTTTATGTTGATGTTATTGGACTGGATTTTCCCTGTTTCTTTTTGGAACTGTGTGTATGCATTAATATTTGTTCGAAAGGTGTTGAAATACTTTGTAGGGTTTAAAATCCTATAACTTGCATTTCCAGATACAGTATAATAATTAGTTTCAAAGTTTATTCCTAAATCATTATTATCGTAATTTTTAGATACTATTTCTGATTCTAATCGGAATCTGTATTTGCCAGAAGTTTCGCTAAAACGCAGCGCTGTAGAAGTTCCTTTCTTGTCTTCAAGGTCATTTATGTTACTGTACTTGAAATTTCCAGAAAGATTATAAGTGTTTTCCACGGTGTTTAAATCCCAAACTAATGCAGAGACATTTCCGTCACGAAAGTTTCCGTTTCGGGTTACGTTTGTGTTTATGAATGAAATAGAGGAATTTTTGCGAAAGCGCTGGTCCAAAACTATGACATTATAGTTTGACAAAGGTTCTAACTCTTCTCTTCTTATTTCTTTGCTTTCCGTGTTCTGAATTACTGCATAAGTCTTTTCAGTAACTGCATTTAGGAGGCCTATTCCCAAGCCGCCTTTTGTTCTGCCAGATATTTTAAAGGCGTTGATTAAGTTGACAGTTGACGGATTGTCGATGACTTCTTCATCTATGGTTGCGTTCGGAGACTTACTGGGGCTTCCACCAATTCTTCTGGAATAGAGTAAATTTCCCTTACTGAACAAATCTGTGCCTTCCGTAAAAAAAGCTCTATTTTCATTGAATTGCTGTTCGAATGGTCCCAAATTCAATATCTGATTGTCGTATTTTGTTTGGCCAAAATCGGGGATAAGAATCATGTCTAGCGTAAAAGCATCATTGATACCGTATTTTAAATCCAGACCACCCTTAAACGTGCCATATGTTTTTTGTCCCTTACTTGCATTTGTATAAAAAGAGGAATAAGGTAGTAGGAATAGGCGGATAGGGGTTTTTATATTTTCGATTCCCTCAAGGGTTCCGTTTTGTTGTGTGAAAGTACCAATTTTAGAATCGATGAAGTTCCATGAATATTGTTGATTGTCTCTCTGTATTTCTCTCCAAAAGTTCAGGCCCCAAGTTTGTTTGTTTTCGCCTGAAAAACGTAGAGCTGCATAGGGAATGCGTATTTCGACAGCCCAGCCGAATTCGGTTATTATTGCTTTGCTTTTCCATACTGCATCCCACGAATAGTCATCTCCAGAACCATCCGTTTTTACGGAATCGGCCTGCCCATCAGATGCACTAACTATAAATTGAAAATTTTGTTGCCCATCATTATTCCCGTTTATGAAAATCCCAAATAGATCAGAAGTGCCCAATACATCACGCCTAGTAATTTCTTTTAAAATTTTACTGGGTTCATCATCATACAGCAAAGCAGCCACATATATGGCGTCATTATC
>JBLIHD010000228.1:0-3835 GCA_047636335.1 Flavobacterium sp. | reverse complement strand
ACGACAAAGATGAAAATTTAAATCGGAAATGTTTTATAAAAATAAGAGTTTATATTGTCAAAATTATTGAGTTTAACTACTGATAAATATAGCATTTTCGCAAAGTTTAAAGTGTTAA
This sequence comes from Flavobacterium sp., assembly GCA_047636335.1. GTDB lineage: Bacteria > Bacteroidota > Bacteroidia > Flavobacteriales > Flavobacteriaceae > Flavobacterium. The sequence continues at coordinate 3,717 of JBLIHD010000228.1, read as the reverse complement.
TGCCCGCGACTTTACAATTTGAAAATTTTAAGGTTTATAAACCTGCATTTCATTAAAGTTCTCGGTTAGTTTTTCATGCAATAAGAATTCTTTAACCGCCATCAACATAGCTTTATTTGAAGTGAACAGTTCCCTGTGAAAATTGATTACCGTGGTGATATCCATATCTTCAATGGTAGTGTTTTGCGCTTCAGTATAAAAATCATTAAGTGACGAAGTATAGTTTTTCTGAACGGAGTCGTATACAGCCTGGAGGTTATCGAAAGTCGCATTTTTTTTCTCAGTCATAAATGCATTGAGTTGCAAGTATAATGTTTCGGTTTCTTTTTTATGATAGATAAAAAAATTGTACTTAATTTCTTTTGAGGAATGCCTCAGATTGGAAATGTTACTTCCAATATCCTTTACGCTTTTTACCGCGTGCAGAGAACTTCGAACGGCAGAGATTAATTGATAAATTTCGGAATGTTGTTCTGTTCCTAATTTAGGTCTTAATTTCAAATAAAAGGACTGTAACTCACCCTGTAAATGTTTCAGGAAATCATATTTCTCTTCTTTGGTTTTCAAGTGAAATCTATTTTTTTCATTTATGCTTTTAAAATCGGGATTTTCGCGAAAGATATGGGTGTCAATTTTGAACAATTCCTGATTAAAAATCATAGAGTTATGAATAAAGTACCTTGTTTCCCTTCTGAATAAATCTATGGCTGTTACCGGTTCCGCAAAGGAAGCGTGTCCTATGAAAGCGGTGGTCGAACTATCGGAATCTTTGAAGAACCGTTCCAAAAAACCAGTAAACGAATCTAGCAGCGGCAAGAAAATAGAAAGGGCCAATAAGTTAATCGCCGTTGAAAAAGTAACTAGAGCTATAAGGACGTTATTGATACTGAGTATGTCAGTAATGAAATATAAAAGGGGTGTTAATAAAAGGAAGGCGAAAATAGTTACAAACACGTTAAAAAGAACATTTCCCAACACGATTCGTTTTTTGGATACATTTCCTCCTATGGCGGCTAATATTATTTTTATTGTCGTACCGGTTTGTGATCCCAGAATGATGGCAGCAGCTATCGGAAGGCTAACGGCACCAACATGAAGTGCAGTCAGGGTCAAGGCCATGGTGACGGAACTTGATTGAACAATCAAAGTGATGATGAAACCGATAAGTAGAAAAACGGCCAGGTGCATTTGGGCATATTGGGAAAAATCGAAAATTTTGACTTGAGCTTCCATAGCCGTTTTCATAAAGGAAAGCCCGACAAACAGCAAGCCAAATCCGAAAAGAAAAAACGCGATGTATTTAGTCGTTTTCCGGTTACCAAACAGTATAAGGAGCAGGCCTCCCAAGCATACTGCCGGATAAGCGACAATTTCTATATCTACGTTAAAACCAAGTGTGGCAACTACCCAGCTATCGAGGGTGGTACCCAGATTTGCTCCTAAAACTATGGCCATCGCGTTCCTCATGCTGAATACTCCGGCCCCCACAAATGCCAAGACCATAAATGAAACCATCGAGCTGCTCTGAAGAATACCTGTCACTATTGCACCTCCCGTTGCTGCACCAATCTTATTTTTGGTGATTCGCTGCAAAAAGAGTTTAAAACTCCGGCCGGAAAGGTTTTTTAAAGAGTCCTCCAATAAATACATTGCAAAAAGAAATAAGCCTACGCCAGCTAAAAGTTTTAGAATATGATTTAATGTTTCCATAACTAAAGATAGGAATAAAAAGATGGGCCATAAAAAAACCGTTCTTTTTTTGTGCTTTAATTCACGGGTTTTGTGATGGTTACATCGACTTTAGCTCCACACGTGATCGTTTCTTGCTAGTAAAAGAACAATAAGCAGACTCTAAAATTAAATTTGTAACCTCCCTTTAATACAAGTAATAACGACCATCAGCAAGATGCAACAAGATGATAACTTTATCTACGATTAATTAGTTCGATAATTTTTTTCTGAATTTTTAATCAACTGTATATCCATTTTAACCACATAGTATTTAACAATTAAAAATTGTTGTTCATGTCTGCAGAAAGGTTATTAACATTGCTACTTTTAAGGGTAGTCGCAGGATGGCTAGCGGTTCTGCTTGTTAGTGGGGGGCATTTTCTAATTTTACCTTATTTGTTTTATTGCTTCGCTGACGTCATTGGTGGGACGGTTGCAGACCTTGTCCTGACACACAAAAATAGTGGTTTCCTTAGGGCTCAATTTTCCTTCCAGCAATGATAAAGTACCTTCGGTTTTTCCGCCCAGAAAAATCGCATTCGGAAAATAGTTTTTATCGAATTCTTTTCTTGCCTTTTCAAAACCATCACCTACGATGGCAACTTCATAGGGTTTCGATACAAAGTGAAGTTCAACAAGTCCCCAATTGGAATAAAAGGAAATGTCGTTGTGTATATCTTTCTGCACATTAGTCAGCATTTGTTTCGATTTTTGGGTGTAATCCGCCTTGTCGAAATACAACCCTAAAAAGAATAAATTTTTGGCCATTTCAGAATTAGATGAAGGGATGACGTTATCTGCGACTTCCATTTTCCGGGCTATTAAATTAGAGTGGTTGTTGTGAGTGTAAAAAAACATACCCGATTTTGAATCAAAGAAATGGGTGACGGCATAATCATTAAGTTCCTTTGCTTTGTACAGCCATTTTTCGTCAAATGTAGCCTGATATAAAGCTATAAAAGACGAAATCGTAAAAGCGTAATCATCAAGAAGCCCGTGGATGGAAGCGTTCCCGTTTTTGTAATTTCGCATCACCCCATTCGATTTTCCAATCATATTTTTGCTCAAGAAATCAGCGCTTTTTAACGCTTTGTTCAAAAATGCGGTGTCGTCAAATGCACGGTAGGCATCAACATATCCTTTGAGCATTAATGCGTTCCAGGCTGTTAGGATTTTGTCGTCGAGTCGTGGTTTCACTCTATTGGAACGAACTTTTGTTAACTTCTCCTCACTGGCTTTAATTTTCGTTTGCAATTTTTCAACCGAAATATCGTGTTTGCTTGCCAGTTCGGAATCGGACAATTTCCTATGTAAAATATTTTTTTGCTGTTCCCAATTTCCTGTTTTTGTAGAGTTATAATACTCTGAAAACAATGCTGCATCTTCGCCTAAAATAGAATTGAGCTCTTCAGCCGTCCAGACATAATATTTTCCTTCTTCGCCCTGGCTGTCGGCATCAAGAGAGGAATAGAAACCACCATCAGGGGACGTCAATTCTTTCTCAATAAAAGCTAAGGTTTCATAAACAATGGTCTTGTATAATGGGTTTTTGGTCACTTGATACGCATGACTGTACAAACTCACTAATTGTGCATTGTCGTAAAGCATTTTTTCAAAATGGGGAACCAGCCAGTCGCCATCTGTCGAGTAACGAGAAAAACCACCACCAAGTTGGTCATAAATTCCGCCAAATGCCATATTGTCTAAAGTTGTCGTTACCGCTTCTAATGCTTTCGGGTCTTTGGACAGGGAATGGTATTGCAATAAATATTCCCAATTTGACGGCATAGGGAACTTGGGTACACGTTTACCTCCGCCTTTTTTAAAATCGATCTCTGATTTCCATCGATTAAATGTTAAATTTATATCCGCAATTGTAGCTATTGATTCTTCTTCTACAAAAGAGACGTTCTCTGCACTTTTTACTCCTTCTGTTACTTTTTGCGCCTGCTCAATTAGAGATTTTGGATTCTTATTTTTAATATC
>JBLIHD010000227.1:0-3837 GCA_047636335.1 Flavobacterium sp. | reverse complement strand
TAGCAATGCTGAATTGCTTAGCAAAACGAGGAATAGAATTAATAAACGCGCTTTTTTCATTGAGTCCTTTATCATAGAAACGAAACAATTTAAAACTTGTTATGCTTTACTACATTTTTAACTTCTAGTGTTAAAAGACCTATTCTAACACTGAATAATCCCCTATACTAACACTAGTGAAATCACCTTTAAAAACAACGTGATTTCCTATCATCGCATTGTCCAAATTAGCATTGGATATATGCGCATGCGATTGAATCAAACTGTTTTTAATGCTACCCCCTAATATATGACATCCTTTTCCCAAAGACACGTTAGGCCCGACAGTTGTGTTAGTCAAAGCAACATCTTCTCCAATGTAGCAAGGTGGAATAATAGTTGAATTTTCTAATCTTACAGTTCTGTGAACTAAATCAACGCTGTCTTTGTGAAGAAACCCCAGCATTCTTGAATTCGTTTCCACAGTTACATTTTTATTACCGCAATCCATCCATTCATCGACACTTCCCGTTTTAAAAACTTTACCATTAGCCATCATCGCTTTGATTCCGTCATTAATCTGGTATTCACCTCCGTTTTGAATGTTGTTGTCCAAAACAGTTTGCAATTCTTTTCTCAAATCGCCCACCTCTTTGAAATAATATATCCCGATAACAGCTAGGTCACTTACAAATTCGGCCGGTTTTTCAACCAATTCTGTGATTTCATTATTTTCATTCATCTTAACCACCCCAAAAGCTTCCGGCTCCTCCACTTGTTTTACCCATATTACGGCATCCGCACCGGGATCTAAATCAAAGTCGGCTCTGATAAGGGTGTCTGCGTAAGCAATTACTGCAGGTCCCGACAAGGAATCTTTGGCACACATAATTGCATGTCCCGTTCCTAAAGGTAAATCCTGACGGTAAATAGAAGCTTTTGCGCCTAAACCTTCGGCTAGTTCTTCTAAGCTTTTTACAACGTCATCACCAAAAAAAGCCTCATCACCAAGAATAAAGGCGATCTCTTCAATAGGTTCTTTTAATATCTTAGCAATATCCTCAACCAATCGGTGGACTATAGGTTTTCCCGCAACCGGTATTAATGGCTTAGGAACAGTTAACGAATGTGGGCGAAGACGTGAACCACGTCCGGCCATTGGCACTATTATTTTCATGTTTTATTTAGATTGAAAAATTAAATGATTGAAAAATTAAATGATTCTCTTCGAATTTTTAAATATTTCAATCTTTAAATTATTAAATTTATTTTACTCCTGTACTTCCAAATCCGCCTTCTCCTCTTGAAGTTTCGGATAATTCCTTTACTTCAATCCAGTCTGCACGCTCGTGTTTTGCAATAATGAGTTGGGCGATGCGTTCTCCGTTTTCGATCACGAAAGCTTTATCGGATAAATTTACTAAAATTACCCCAATTTCCCCTCGATAATCGGCATCGACAGTTCCGGGACTGTTCAAGACGGTAATCCCGTTTTTGAAAGCCAGTCCACTTCTTGGTCGTACCTGTGCCTCATAGCCTATTGGCAATTCGATAAAAAGGCCTGTTTTAACGACCGTTCTTCCCAATGGTTCCAATGTTAATGCTTCGGTTAGATTAGCCCTCAAATCCATTCCTGCAGAAGCTACTGTTTCGTAGTTTGGTAAGGCGTGCTGTGATTTATTGATGATGTTTATTGTCATTTTTTTTAGTTTTAATTTTAATTTTTTTAGCCGTGATGGGAGCGGAAAGCCATTTGAAATAAAGTTGATTTTTTTCCTGGGCAAAAAGAGCGACCGAAAGGAGCTCATTTGTGGCCCTGGAAAAAACAATTTTATAAGAATGCTTGCAGTGTACAGCGCGAATGGCTACTAATTATCTTTAGGTTTTTGATCCTTTTATGATTTTTATTAATGTTTCTTTTTCGTGATAATAAATGAAATACAGGAATGCTATCAGCAATGAAATTCCAACAAAATAGTTTTCCCTAAACCCATAAAATGATATGGCCGAGAAGAATATCGACAAGGCGAGATACCCTCCTATTTTCTTCAAGTCATAAGGAATGGGGTAATATTTATTGCCGAGATAGTACGAAATAAACATCATACTACCGTAAGCCGCAATAGTCGCTATGGCCGAGCCGTAATAACTCATCGTGGGAATTAGTAAAAAATTTAGCACTAAGGTTATTATCGCTCCCACAATAGAAATATAAGCGCCATAATATGTTTTATCGATGAGTTTGTACCAGACCGAAAGATTCGTGTAAATCCCCAGAAAAAAGTTGGCCAGAATTATCAAAGGCACTACTTTCATAGCTACCCAATAGGAGCTGTCGCGAATCATCAGGAGTTTGAACAAATCGGCAAAAACGATGACTGACAACAAAATGAAAGATCCAAAGATGACAAAGTACTTAGTCACCGTGGCATAGGTTTGCGGAGCATTTTTGTCAGAAGAATGACTGAAAAAGAATGGCTCAATACCTAAAGTATAGGCCGTCCTGTATAAAACCATGAACAATCCCAGTTTGTAGCAGGCTGAATAGACCCCCACTTCAGATTCGGCAATGTTTGAAGGCAGCAGTTTTACCAGCAGGATTTTGTCAAATTGTTCATTGATGGCAAATGCGATTCCGGCAACCAATATCGGCAATCCATACCCCATCATTCGCTTCCATAAACCAAAGTCAAATTTCCATTTCAAGTAAACATAATCCGGCGACAGGGCAACAAAAGTTAAAAGACTGGCAACGATGTTCGCCAAGAATATATATCCAATTTGGAAATTTTCGACATATAAGGAACTCACTAAACCATTTGGGTTTGCATCAGTCAATTGCGGGAAATAAAGCAAGAAAAGAATACTAAGTATAAGATTAACGAGCACGTTACCAATTTTTATGCTGGCATAAACCATGGGTTTTTGGAAAGCCCTTAATTTTGAGAAGGGGATAATGACTAGGGCGTCCAAGGCAAGAATCCAAATCGTATAACCAATGTATTGGGCATCCACTCCTGACCATTCGGATAAATAATTCCGAGATAATAAGGCGATGAATAAAAATGAAATTGTGGTCCAAAAAATAGAAACCATAGAAGTTTCGACAACCGCATTTTTATTGGATTCCTTGCTATAAAACCTAAAAAAAGCCGTTTCCATACCATAAGCCAAAATAACATTGAAAAATATCATGAAGGCAAAAATAACGGACAGCTTTCCGTACTCCTCTTTAGGGAGCAAGTCGGTATATAGCGGTACTAGTAAAAAGCTGAACATTCTCGGCAAAACCGTAGCGAGTCCGTAAATGACCGTTTGTTTAAAAAGCTTTTTATATAGTCCCAAAATATTGTCTCTAATTACTGTTTAAAAAAACAAAAATAACTAATTCTTTGGTTTAATCATTGATAGACACCTATTCATTGCTTTTCATTAACCTCCGTTAATTTAAAAAAAATGGTATCGTTGTTCTTCCGGTATTCTAATATGGCCTCGTCTTCGTTTAATTCAAATATTGGTTTGACAATAATTGGAGCTTTATTCCCGTATTCCTTTTTGCCGTCACTATCTAAAACAAAGTCTTGCATTCCTACCGTTGGGGTAAAATGAGCAACGTATTTCTTGCCGGACACTATTTCAATTGTAGCCTGCTGGTTTCTGAAATAGACTTTCTGCAAACGAATCTCCTCGGAAAGCGGGTCATTGAACTCGATGTAGAAGTTAACCCTGATGGCTTCCCGTTGGCTATCGACTGCCACAGTTTCATAATAAACCTCCGCCATTTCTTGTGTAAAGTCCATTTGCCTTTGGTGATTAGATCCGCAAAAAGTGAAACATAAAACACTTAGCGTCATTAAA
>JBLIHD010000226.1:0-3840 GCA_047636335.1 Flavobacterium sp. | reverse complement strand
AATCTTAAAATTGCCACAAATCACAAAGGGCTATTTGATCTAAAACTAGAGAACGTTCAAACAGGGCAGTCCATTGAAGAAATCAATAATGGGATAGACCCTTTTGCTAATTTATAAGTTTTTCCCTTTAGAAAACATAGCTGCTAAGTTAATTCATCAGACTAAATGAGATTGAAGATGAAAAACAAATATGAATGACAGTGACCAATACGGCAACATTATAATTGAAAATAAAAAAACCTAGTGTATTTTATACGCACTAGGTTTTTTATTATTCTGCTCTTCCAAATTCTTCTGGATGCTGAAAGTAGTGTTTGCTTTTAGCCAATTTCTTTTTCTTAACCACATAGGTACTCGAAAGACTATCGTGCCAACCTCTGGAGACTGAACCTAAATAAGATAAGGCTTCAAAAATAATAAACCGACTTAAGGTTCTTATAAAAATCATTTTGACCGTGGGTTTTGAGCCATCCTTTCTAACGACAACAGTTCGCGTAACTAATTTCGCCAGTGTTCGGGAGAAATAAACTTCGGTTAAAAAGTAATACAAAAACAGTATTAACAATCCGTATGCAATAATTTCTACGAAATTCATGTTTTCAACCCATCCGGAAACAGCGAAGTTCTTTGTAGCTTCGGCTATTAAAACGATAGTCGTTCCCGCACTCAAAATAAGAATGTAGATGAAGACTGAGTCAATTATTACGTGTAGGAAACGTTGTCCTTGTGAAGCAAGTACATTCTCTGTAATTGTAAATTCTTTGGTTTTCATATTTACTATTTTTAATATTAAAAAAGTGTCATAAACAACCCCAACCTACTCAAATATAGTGATTTATTCTCAAATTATTATTAAGAATATTCAATATTACGTTGGTTTTGCAATTTCGTTTTAGCATTAAAAACAATTAAAGTATCTGTCAATCAGACCAAACTAAAATCAATTCTCGCGACTATTCCCTGACGCTGATTACCTCACTTTTATTTATGTCGGAGTTCCGCGAATTTCATTGCCAATGCAAATCCTATCTATGCCTGAACTTGTTTCAGAACCACAAAAATTGACAAGGGGAATGGGAGATCATTCCAAAAAAAAACAGCTACCAAAATTGATAGCTGTTTTACTCTTTATTCTATTTTTTAATTAAGACCCACACATTTCGCAGTCATCTGGACCGGCATTTTTGGCCAATTCAAGCATCGCTCTGTATTCCTCTCCATTTATTGCAACGGGCTCAACCGCCTCAACTGCAACAGCAGTGGCAGCCGGCTGTGATTTCACTTCAATAGGCTCAGCCTTTTTATCGTTATTCAATGTAAACTTGATTGCATCAACCGCAGCTTTTGTTCTCAAGTAATACATTCCCGTTTTTAATCCAGATTGCCATGCATAAAAATGCATTGATGTCAATTTTGCATAATTGGCATTTTGCATAAATAAATTCAGTGATTGTGATTGATCCACAAAATAACCGCGATGACGTGACATATCGATAATGTCCTTCATAGACATTTCCCAAACCGTTTTATACAATTCCTTCAAGTCTTGCGGAATATCTAGATCCTGCACAGAACCATTATTACGCATCAATTCTTGTTTCATAGTTTCGTTCCACAACCCAAGCTCCACTAAATCGCGTAGCAAATGTTTGTTTACCACAATGAATTCACCCGAAAGTACTCTTCGTGTGTATATATTAGATGTGTAAGGCTCAAATGCCTCGTTGTTACCTAAAATTTGAGATGTTGAAGCAGTTGGCATAGGCGCAACCAATAGAGAGTTACGAACACCATGTTCCATAACTTCTTTTCTTAAAGAAGCCCAATCCCAGCGACCTGACAATTCCTCATCTTTCATTCCCCACAAATTGTATTGGAACTCCCCTTGCGACATTGGCGATCCTTCGAATGAAGAATATGGACCTTCTTCTTTGGCTAATTCCATAGAAGCGGTTACGGCGGCAAAGTATAATGTTTCAAAAATCTCTTGATTCAGTTTTTTAGCGGCATCGGATGTGAAGGGCAAACGCAACATAATGAAAGCATCCGCTAACCCTTGTACACCCAGACCGATTGGTCTGTGACGCATATTTGAGTTTTCAGCCTCTTTTACCGGATAGTAATTCCTGTCGATAACTTTATTTAAGTTTCTTGTTACTCGCTTGGTAACGGCATAAAGCGAATCGTGGTCAAATTTGTCATTATCAACAAACATTGGCAATGAAAGTGACGCCAGGTTACAAACAGCTACCTCATCTGGAGAAGTGTACTCCATAATTTCGGTACACAAGTTAGACGAACGAATCGTTCCTAAATTCTTCTGGTTTGATTTACGATTAACCGCATCTTTATACAACATGTATGGAGTTCCCGTTTCTATTTGAGACTCTAGAATTTTCTCCCACAAATCATGCGCTTTGATCGTTTTTCTTCCCTTACCCGCTTTTTCATAATCGGTGTACATTTTCTCAAATTCCTCACCGTAAACGTCATACAAACCAGGGCACTCGTTAGGACACATTAAAGTCCAGTTCGCGTCCTCCTGCACGCGTTTCATGAATAAATCTGAAGTCCACATAGCGAAGAATAAGTCTCTGGCGCGCATTTCTTCTTTACCCGTATTCTTTTTCAAGTCCAAGAAATCAAAAATATCAGCATGCCAAGTTTCGATATAAATTGCGAAACTCCCTTTACGTTTTCCTCCACCTTGATCTACATAGCGAGCGGTGTCATTGAAAACTCTCAACATAGGAACAATCCCGTTTGATGTCCCGTTAGTTCCACGTATGTAAGAACCTGTAGCACGCACATTGTGGATAGAAAGCCCTACTCCACCTGCAGATTGCGATATTTTTGCCGTCTGTTTCAAGGTATCATAAATCCCGTCAATACTGTCATCTTGCATCGCCAATAGGAAACAAGAAGACATTTGAGGCTTTGGTGTTCCCGAGTTAAACAATGTAGGCGTGGCATGTGTAAAGAACTTCTTGGACATTAAATCGTAGGTTTCTAAAACCGACTCCAAATCATCCAAGTGAATCCCTACAGAAACACGCATTAACATATGTTGGGGTCTCTCCACAATTTTCCCGTTTATCTTAAGCAAATAAGAACGTTCCAATGTTTTGAAACCAAAATAATCGTAGTTGAAATCCCTGTTGTATATGATATGTGAATCAAGAAATTCAGCATTTTCCTGAATCACTTTATGCACTTCTTCCGAAAGCAATGGCGCTTCTTGTCCATTTCTTGGATTTACATAATGATACATTTCGTTCATCGTTTCCGAGAACAATTTGGTAGTATTTGAATGTAAATTTGAGATTGCTATCCGAGCAGCTAATTGCGCATAATCTGGGTGTGCAATAGTCATAGACGCGGCGGTCTCGGCAGCTAGACTGTCTAGTTCAGATGTAGAAACACCGTCATACAAACCTTCGATCACACGCATCGCCACTTTTACCGGATCAACTAATTCGTTGAGACCGTAACACAGTTTTTTTATTCTATCAGTAATCTTATCAAACATTACAGGCTCCTTATGGCCATCTCTCTTTACTACATACATAAGTTTACTTTTTTTTGTTATTAAAATAATTTAAATCTTGAAAAGTGAATTCCAATTTTCAAACACTGTATTTTCTCCATTTATGCTGATTTTAGTTTCAGCAGCTATTCCCGCTATCCGTTACAATCTTTGTATTCCTGACCTCGCTTCAGTTTTCTGAAATAAGGTCAGGAATACAAAGGATTTTCACTTCTATCGGGGCTAAGCCAATTTACAAATAGACATTTAAGGAACCAATAGTTCTATAAGCCCAAATTGTTGTTGTTTTAATT
>JBLIHD010000225.1:0-3867 GCA_047636335.1 Flavobacterium sp. | reverse complement strand
TTATAATTGTAACAACGAGTCTTACCTCACAATGATGCCTTCAACGAATAAAATAGGCACTTCTTCGGTCGCTTTTTCGTTAATTGATTGCGCTTTAAAAATAAATTTCTTGTCGTATAATTTATTTCCAATAAAATAAGAAACTGAAAACTCATTATTGAGCACCAAAACACTTTTCTGCACCATTTCAATCTTTACCACAGAAACAGCGGACACTTCTGCAAAAGCATGACGCAGTTGAGACGTTTTTTTCATTTCGCCATCTATGGTACCAAAAGCATTTGAAACAACCAGCACGTTTTCGATATGGAAGTCACTGTCATTCACCAAATACGCATACCAGACTTTCTCCATGAAGTCGTCACTCCACTCTTGAACTGCGGCTACAAACACGTTTTCCACTTCTGGAATGATAATGTCTTTTTTCATAAGTTAGTCTTAATGTTGAACGTCTTAAAGTTAAAAGCCCGCTTTCATATATAACATGAATTTCTTTTGATTTGGGACTTAAGACTTTGTACTAATTTATATGCTTGCCTTGAACTGCTCCAAGAAACGAACGTCATTTTCATAGAACATTCTAATATCGCCTATCTGATAGTTCAGCATGGCGATCCTTTCAATTCCCATTCCGAATGCAAAACCGGTATATTCATCTGAATCTATACCGCAATTTTTAAGTACATTGGGATCCACCATACCGCAACCACCAATTTCTAACCATCCGGTTCCCTTGGTAATTCTGTAATCGGTTTCGGTTTTTAATCCCCAATAGATATCAATTTCAGCACTTGGTTCCGTAAACGGAAAGTAAGAGGGACGCAGACGGATTTTTGATTTTCCGAACATCTCCTTTGTAAAATGCAACAAGGTTTGCTTCAAATCAGCAAACGAAACGTCTTTGTCGATATACAGTCCTTCCACCTGGTGGAAGATACAGTGCGACCGGGAGGAAACGGCCTCATTACGAAAAACTCTTCCTGGAGAAATAGTACGTATGGGCGGCTTATTGTTCTCCATGTAACGCACCTGCACAGATGATGTGTGTGTACGCAACAAAATATCAGGATCCGTCTGAATGAAAAAAGTGTCTTGCATGTCCCGCGCAGGATGGTATTCCGGTAAGTTTAATGCGGTGAAATTATGCCAATCGTCTTCGATTTCAGGCCCTTCGGAAACGTTGAACCCTATGTTTGAAAAGATATCGATAATTTGGTTTTTTACCAAAGATATAGGATGACGCGAACCAATGGTAACAGGTTCACCGGATCTTGTTAAATCACCATAAAATCCTTTACTTTCTTCTTTGTTTTCTAAAGCTTCCTGTATCGACTTTACTTTTTCTTCAGCAGAAGTTTTTAGTAAGTTAATTACTTGTCCAAATTCCTTTTTTTGTTCGTTGGGAACATTTTTGAATTCGGCAAAAAACTCTTTTAAAAGCCCTTTACTTCCAAGAAACTTAATTCGGAAAGCTTCCAATTCTGCCGAGTTTTGTGTTGAGAAAGCTTGTGCTTCACCAATATATTCTTTTATCTTGTCTATCATTTTCATCCAATAATTGAGTGTGCAAATTTAGGGAAAAGTTAGATGTTAGAAGTGAGAAGTGAGAAGTATTTCTATACTTCAACCACAAAATCTAAAATCGTTAACAATTACTCTTAAATTACTAATCTATAACTTCTCTTTCCATAAAATAACTAACGATTGCTTCTTTCATCAAAACGGATTGCTCACCCGCTTTTAGCGGCGGCAACTCTTCTTTGATACGATAATGCGGCCAACCATCTTCATCAAAAAATTCGAATTCATAGAACCCATAAGGCTCCAATAATCTGCAAATTGCGATATGCATCAGATTTAATTTTTCGTCTTTTTTATATTCATTGTGAACCTTTCCAAGTTCTTGCACTCCGATTAAATAAATAATGGCGTCCAAATCCAAATCTTCACCTTGTGAAAATTGATCTGAAAGTATGTTTACCAGCTTTTCCCAGCGGTCTTTAAGTTGTGTGTCTCTTGACATTTTTAATTTAGGATTTGAGATTTAGGATTTAGGATTTGTAAAAAAAAACAAATATTCGATTCCTTTATCAAAATTAGTCTGCAAAGATAACAACTTGAAAATTGACAATGGATGTTTGATTATTCTTTTATATTTGTTGTTTCACATTACTAAAGTCACTTATTATGGGGTTTTTGGATATTATTTTAGGTTCTCTACTCATTTACGCCTTATACAAAGGCATAAAAAACGGTCTTTTTGTTGAATTGGCTTCCTTGATTTCATTAATATTAGGAATCTATGTCGCCATAAAATTCTCTTATATAGTACGAGAAGTTCTTGTTGGTCATGTTTCCTGGTCGCCAAAATATATAGAGATAATCGCTTTTGGATTGACATTTATATGTGTTATACTGGCGGTACATATATTGGCACAGGTTTTTACCGGCATTATGGACTTCGCTTTTTTAGGCTGGATCAACAAATTGGCCGGGGGATTTTTTAGTGTCGTGAAGACCATTCTGCTCTTGAGTATTCTATTCAATCTTTTTCAGAAAGTCAACATTAACAATATGATCGCCAAAGAAGAAACTCTCGACAACTCCATTTTTTATAATCCTATCCAAGATACTTCAAAATATATTTATCCTTCTTTGGAAAAATGGTACAATGATTTTAAAAACAAGAAGGAAAGCAAGGCCGTTTAAAAGCACATTGTTTTGATGCAATTAATTCAAAAATCTAAATCACTTCACCTCTTTTATGGCGGATGTTTCAATCCAACCGTCGGTTCCATCCGTCAATTGGATTTTTTTCCAGTTTTTCAGTGTTTCTTTCACATAAACTTTTGTGCCTTCGTGAAGTGTCACAACATTGGACGCTAACTTTTGGGGTTCACTTTTAACCTCCACCATTTCGGCAAAAACAATCGCGGGTATTTCATTTTTGAAGTGACTTTTTTCGAAAATCGCTGCCGAAATACTGATCACAAGCAAAAAAACCATTGCAAGCATTCCGAAGAAAAACATTCTTTTGAACACTGTCGATTGAGAAAAATAGTACCCGATAAACGACAATAGAAACAACACTGAAAATGAAACCGAAATCCACGCCCAAGTATTGTAATGATAAATGGCCGTAAAGTCCCGAAGTAGCTTAGCAAAGCCTACTTTAGGAATCACTTTTACCTCATCGATGGTGCGCTTTTGTGCGAACCTCAAATTTGTCAGCACTTCGCTGTCATTAGGACTAAACACCAAAGCCTTTTCGTAATTATAGATGGCTGGCGCCACCTTATTGAGCTTGTAATAGCTGTTCCCAAGGTTAAAATACAATTCCGCAGACTGTTTGTTGCCTTTCAAAACATTTTCGTAGGCAGCGACCGCTTCATTGTATTTGCCCTTTTGGTACAAATCGTTACCGGCTTCAAAACCATTTTGGGCAAAGAAAATTTGGGTAGTCAGTAATAGTATATAAAAAATATTTTTCATCTTATTTCAATTGTCAATTGTATTGCTGACCATCAATTGTTATATCTGCTTTTCAAGTTCTGAGATTATCGCAACCGCCCTGTCATAATCCTTCTGGATTGTAGCGCTTGAGGCAGGAGCGTATCTAGCGATTTCACAATTCTCAGTAAGAGCAATAAAATCGTTTACCCCTTCCGGACTCGCATTTTTCTCCAACAATAATTCTCTTATGTTGTCCTTACTCATTTCCGAAGTTTCGATATGCAGTTTGGCTTTCAAGAAATTATGCATCGCTTTCTCCAGGGCAACATAAAAAGGCTCCTTATTCTTGATTTGTTTTTTGGCTTCCGACAAATATTTCTTGGCCAATTTGTTGTTCCTTCTAATCCTGTTTCC
>JBLIHD010000224.1:0-3889 GCA_047636335.1 Flavobacterium sp. | reverse complement strand
TAATTAAATGGCAGCAAGTTAGATTATGAGACTTCGTTTATTTATATTGATATTGCTCAATCTAAAGTGAAGTAATTAATGCTTCCAACAAGGAATTCACTTCCAAATACAGGTCCGCTTAAACTTGAAAAAGATGCACAAATGAAAAAGGAGTTAGAAATATCAAAACAGTTCATCATTTCAAAATTGGAATCTCTTATCTAATGAGCCCATTCTGGTTCCGCGAATGTTTCAGGACAACAGCTACTCGTAATAAAAATCGAGAGTTTTAACAGTAAATTATATATCTCTAAGTTGCAAAATTCTATTTTTGGGTTCTAATTTAATAAAGTATTACAATGAAAGATTTAATTGAAAAAATCAACGCTGAATTCGAAACGTTTAAAACAGAAACTGAATCACTAATTGAAAAAGGTGTCAAAGCAGCTGGAGCAAGATCTCGCAAATCAACTTTAGAACTGGAAAAACTTTTAAAAGAGTTTAGAAAAGTTTCTGTAGAAGAATCAAAGAAATAAATTTAATTTATTAAGCCCATCAGTATGACTAATGGGCTTTTTTTATTTCCTTTTCTTTCTCTATATTTCTAATTCCTATATTTAATGACTTTAAAAATACATAACTAATTCTCTTGAAAAATAATCTTCTTTAGAGTTTATTGTATTTTACTCTTAAAATTTAGTGTCACTTATAACATAATACAACTCTCCGAAGTTTCGTGACTTAGGATTTTTCTTTTTATATTAAAAACGCTTTTCCTAGTGCTCCTCTTTCATGCTGCAAAATACCCTCTGCATATACGCCTGCCCTGCGCAGCTTCATTTCTCCTATCCTACTTTAAAAGACAAAATAACCGCTTTCGTTGCTATTGTGTTTTATGTTTCTGCAGCTATTCTCCTTCAATTGTATGGTTTCAGGGGCCGCTTCGAACCAATTTGATTTTTGAACCAATACGGTCTTTCAATTCGTCCACATGTGATATGATACCGATGCATTTATTGCTCTCGTTTTACATGTTCTCAAGTATGCTTATCGCTTGATCTAAAGATTCCATATTCAGTGAACCAAAAGCTTTATCAATAAACAATGACTCAATTTCAACATTTCGGGTCGCCAAATTGGATAAGCCAAAAGCCAGTTCAATACTTACTGTAAAGGTTTCTCCCCTGACAAGGAGGATACGGAACGTTTGGTATTCCCCATACAGGTATCAATCACTTTCAAACCATCGGAATCATTGGTGATATCCAACAAATACCGATCTAAAAACTCCCTAGGACTTTGGTTTCCGTACTCTAATAATTGCATCAATGTTAAATCCTAGACGAAATTGGAGAACTTTTCCCCATTGTATCTCCAATAAACATATTCATTTTGCTCTATAGAGATAAATCCTTCTGTAAAGCATCCAGCACTTCCCGGCTAA
This sequence comes from Flavobacterium sp., assembly GCA_047636335.1. Lineage (GTDB taxonomy): Bacteria > Bacteroidota > Bacteroidia > Flavobacteriales > Flavobacteriaceae > Flavobacterium. The sequence goes on along the minus strand of JBLIHD010000224.1, from coordinate 2,466 downwards.
TCTTTTGCTTCGCCCTCTTTTGAGTGTCAATTTAGATTAGTTTATCCAGGTCCCAAATGTGTTTTTGGAGTAGCTCCAACTCTTTTTTTTACCCTAAGAAATAAATAAATCTTTTTCATATATTTACACAAAAACTAGCTAAGATTTTGCCAGATAAAGCCAAGTGATGCAACTCGGAGCACGATAAATTAGTTTTGTATATATTACTATCCCATGAACTAAATTAAATTAGTTACACCAATCAGACTATGAAAAAACTTTTCCTTTTACTGCTTTTTATCGCCACACTGCAAGCCTCCATCGCTCAAAATGGAACAGAACCCGTAAACATAACAGACCTGCTAAAAGTTAAAACGGTCAACAATGTAACATTAAATAAAGCCGGTACAAAAGTAGCCTTTACCGTTACCAGTATAGAAGCTGACCCGGCCAGCGAGCTGGATTACAAGTACCGAAGCCAGATCTACAGCGCTTCAACCACAAGTACAGCAGATCCGATTCAGTTGACTACTTCCAAAGAAGGCGCTACGAAACCCGCATGGAGTCCAGACGGGAAGCAGCTTGCTTTCACTCGCTCCGTAGAAGACAAATCTCAGATTTTTATTTTATCTCTTGATGGGGGGGAGCCGATGCAATTAACCAACCATAAGTATGGTGCAAACAATCCAAAATGGTCTCCTGATGGCAAAAAAATACTGTTCTCAGCACCCATTTCACTTCAAGTATTAATTGCAGATTCTACTTTAAACAAATCACATTCTATACCAACTTGGCCGATGGAGAAGCCTGGTTTTAGCAACAATGATTATTTGTTACCAAAGAGCGGCAAACCAAACCCAGATGGAAATTTATCCGAGATAAGAGCCTATTTAGACAAAAATGCCATTGACAAAAAAGCAATCGTATTGACCAAATTAAACTTCCAGAATGAGTCTGCTATTTCGTCAGAAATGAATTTTAACCACTTCTTTGACATCAATGTTACCAAAGATGCAACACCACGGTTACTCACAAAAGGATTTTATAGTTTTACCAATGCAGAATATACCCCAGACGGCAAACAGCTAATTTTCTCGGGAGACGCTGACAATGCAGAAAATCCGGATCGCTCTTTAGAAAGTGAAATTTATTTAGCCGATAGCGACGGTAGTAATTTTAAAGTGATTTTGGGCCAAAAGGATAAAAGATACAGCAACGCATCTGTATCACATTCAGGAAAATGGCTTGCCTTCCTGTTCAGTAGTACTTCTTTTGTCTCAGTCCCTACCTTAGCAGTAATGCCTATAAACGGGACAGAAAAAGACATTATAACCATTCCTTTTGATCGCAATAAAACAAATCTAATCTGGAGTCAAGACGACAAACAGCTATACTTCACAGGACAAAGCAATGGAGGAAATGTTCTAAACAAGGCAAATATTGCCTCAAGAAAAGTAGAGTCTTTATCCAGTAGCGACATTGGTATTAGCAGTTTTGACATCGCAAACAAAACTCTTGTCTATTCTAAAACGGAGATTTCAAATCCTTCAGAACTGTATTTTGCAAATACGGATTTCACAAAAGAAAGAAAAATAAGTGATTTTAATGATTGGGTACAGACTAGAAAGTTGTCATTTCCTGAAAAGAAAAATTTCGTCAACGATTTAGGAATGACCATCGAGTATTGGGTAATGAAGCCTTCCAACTACAAAGAAGGAGAAAAATATCCGTTGCTGCTAGAGATTCATGGAGGACCATCAGCAATGTGGGGACCAGGCGAAGAAAGCATGTGGCACGAATACCAATATTTCTGTAGCAAAGGCTACGGCGTTGTCTATAGCAATCCTAGAGGCTCCGGCGGATACGGTTTAGATTTTTTAAGAGGCAACATCAACGATTGGGGCAAAGGACCTGCAAGCGATGTACTGACAGCTTTAGACAAAACCATCGATCTGGGCTGGGCAGACCCCTCTAAACTATTGATAACAGGAGGTTCCTACGCTGGTTACCTAACTGCTTGGATCATCAGTCACGACAACCGTTTTAAAGCTGCATGTGCACAACGTGGAGTCTATGACCTCACGACATTTTTTGGAGAAGGAAATGCCTGGAGACTGGTTCCCAATTATTTTGGTGGCTATCCATGGGAACCAAAAGTCAAGGAAGTTCTAGCTAGAGAATCACCATTAACATACGTTGAAAACATCAAGACTCCTTTCATTATTTTTCACGGAGGCAATGATCGTCGGACGGGATTTGTTCAAGGAGAAATGATGTATCGCAGTCTTAAAGTGCTAGGACGTCCCGTTGAATATGTAGTCCACCCAGGAGCAACGCATGAAATCACCCGCAATGGAGACAACAGGCAACGAATGGATCAAATGTTAAGAACCTATGAATTCTTTGAAAGATGGATTGAGAAGAAATAAGAAAAAATAGCCCTGTATTAAACTGCCTTCAGATAGTAACTAACTTTTTGGGGCAGTT
>JBLIHD010000223.1:0-3951 GCA_047636335.1 Flavobacterium sp. | reverse complement strand
TATGGTAACTTTACCGCTCAAGTAGGCAATCTCGCATATGGTTCAAATACAATCCTATTTAGTGCTGGATTTAGCGGTACTGCCTATACGGAATTTTGGAAAGTCTGGATTGATTATAATCAAAACGGAACTTTTGAAACTTCAGAAGAAATGGTTTCTGGCTCATCTTCTAGCAGTGCCACATTAACAAGTACTTTTACGGTACCTACATCAGCGCTAGCCGGAAACACCCGAATGAGAGTGTCCATGAAATACAATTCAGTACAAACTGCTTGCGAAACCTTCCCTTTCGGGGAAGTTGAAGACTATACCGTAAAAATTGGTGGAGCTACAATTACAACTTTTTCAACAGCAAAAACTACTGCAAGAGAATTAGGAAACGAAAAATCCATTTCCGACCTATCTATGTACCCTAACCCAACAGACGATTTCTTGAATGTTAGAGTGGGAGACAATAGAAAAGGCACCTATCAAATTATCAACTTCCTGGGTCAACAAGTTGGTACCGGTAAACTTTCCGAAAATCCCATAAATGTTAGCGCATTAGGAACAGGAGTTTATATTTTAGAAGTAAATGACGGTCAAAAAGCGACCGCTAAGAAGTTTGTTAAAAACTAACACTCTTCTCAACAAAGAAAAAGCCCTACATTACTGTGGGGCTTTTTTTATATGCAGAAGCGTACTTTAATTCCCTCTGGGGATGGCTTCAATCAGTTTCTTTGTATATTCCTTTTGAGGGTTAGCGTACAAAGCATCTGCGTCAGCTATTTCCTCTATTTTTCCTTTGTTCATGACCAAAACCTGGTCACTCATGTATTTTACAACTGCCAAATCGTGCGAAATGAAGATATAGGTAAAACCGAAATTCTCTTTTAACTCATTTAATAGGTTTAAAACCTGCGCTTGAACAGAGATGTCCAAAGCTGAAACCGATTCGTCACAAACGATTAATTTGGGCTGTAGCGCTATGGTTCGAGCTATTCCTATTCTTTGCCTTTGACCTCCTGAAAACTCATGTGGATAACGGTTGAAATACTCGCCTCCAAGCCCTACCCTTTCCAGAATTTCAATAGTCTTGGCTTTCCTTTCTGTGTCATTTTTGTAGAGCCCATGGACCTGCATGGGCTCCATAATGGCTTTTCCAACTGGTATTCTCGGATTTAATGAGGAATACGGATCCTGAAAAATGATTTGTATTTCTTTTCTGAGTTTTTTGATCTCAGCGCTCCCCAATTTCGTAATGTCTTGGCCACGATATAGAATCTGCCCGGATGTGGCTTTGTCTAATTGTAAGATAGCATTTCCCAGCGTCGACTTACCGCAGCCGCTCTCCCCCACCAATCCCAAGGTTTCGCCCTCGTATACTTTGAAACTGACGTCATTTACCGCCCTAAAACCGGACTTTTTACCGAAGAAACCAGCTGCAGAGAAGTACTCTTTTTCCACATTAATAACTTCTAAAATGGGTTCCTGACTATATAATTTTTCATGGAATTGAGCTCGATTCTTTGGAGTCACAATTTCTGAATTTATGTCATCATTTAAAAAGTCTTGAATAGTGGGCAACCGTTTCAAGCGAACGTCTAATGAAGGTCTTGAAGCGATTAAAGCTTTCGTATAATTGTGTTCCGGATTTTTAAAAATTTGTTTCACTTCTCCTTGTTCTACAATTTCTCCTTGGTACATCACTAAAACTCGATGCGCTATCTCCGAAACAAGAGATAAATCATGCGATATAAAAATGATACTCATTCCCGTTTCCTGCTGAATATCTTTCAATAATTGAATAATTTCTTTTTGAACTGTAACATCAAGTGCCGTTGTAGGTTCATCAGCAATCAATAATTTTGGTTTACAGGCAATGGCCATGGCAATCATGACACGTTGTTTTTGTCCACCAGAAATTTCGTGGGGATACTTTTCGAATAGCATTTCGGGATCGGGCAGTTTTACTTTTTTAAATAATAAAAGTGTTTCTGCCTTTGTTTCTTGACTAGATAATTTGGTGTGTTGTAATAGAATTTCCTGAACCTGAAAGCCACATTTTAGCGACGGGTTCAGTGAGCTCATGGGCTCCTGAAAAATCATAGCAATTTCATTCCCGCGGAGGTTTTGCAATTCCTTTTCGTTCAATTTTGCAACATTATTCCCTTGAAAAACAATGCTACCTTCTGATATCTTGGAAATGTGAGCGGGCAACAAGCCCATGATTGCCAGGGATGAAACAGACTTTCCTGAACCCGACTCACCAACGATTCCTATAATTTCATTTTCGTGCAGATCATAACTGATGTTTCTAATAACCGCGTTATAACCTCCTTCTCTTTTGAAAGAAATTTCTAGATTATTTATAGAAAGTAATGGCTTGCTCATGACGTCAAAAGTAACAATTTAACCGTACAGTTCTCGTAAATATTAAAACTTGACAGCCCAAATTTTATTTAAACATGAATAATTTCGTCTTCTATCAATAAATCTTCTCTCCGCAGTCGAAGAAAAATTTGAGCAACGGCAATGGTGTCCTTTTCACAATAAGTAACAATTCGATCAATGTCCTTATCCACATAAAAAACATGCCCTACCTGACTGCCGTCGATATCACCTTTCGGCGAAGGAATTCCCAGCACCTTGCACATTAACTTTAAAGAAGTAAAATGCTTGTAATCCCCGAACTTCCATAACTCCAAGGTATCCAAATGCGGAATTTCCCACGGTTTTTTTCCAAATAAATTCAGTTTATTGGGAATTGCTATTTGGTTTATGATCATTCTCCTGGCAATAAAAGGAATATCAAATTCTTTTGCATTGTGTCCGCACAAAACATGTTGGGGCTGATTAAAGTGTGTATTTAACAGATTATTAAAATCTTTCAGAATTTTTGTTTCCTCGCCAAAAAAAGAGGTCACTCTGAAATTTCGGATATCACCTTTGGTGACAAAGTACCCAACAGAAATGCAGACAATTTTCCCAAACTCCGCCCAAATCCCAGCTCGATCATAGAAGTCTTCTGGAGTATACTCCTCTTTTCGTTGATATTGAGTTTTGTGTTCCCACAGCTCTTTCATATCCGAATCCAATTCATTGAAATCAGCAGCTTCAGGTACGGTCTCTATGTCCAAGAACAGTATGTTGTCAAGACGAATTTTTTCAATCATAGCATCAGTGTATTAGAATAAACTTTGTTGGGTTGTTGGGCTTTCATGTTCTAGAAGCCATTTTTTTCGCCATAATCCTCCGGCATAACCGGTCAGCGAACCACTAGTCCCTATGACTCTGTGACAAGGAACAACAATCCACAAGGGATTTTTTCCGTTAGCAGAAGCCACAGCGCGAATAGCTTTGATATTTCCTAAAATCTTAGACTGTTCCATATATGTTCTAGTTTCCCCATAAGGAATCTCCAATAGCTCCTTCCATACTTTTTTCTGAAAATCGGTTCCCTTTGGGTTTAGTGTAAAAGTAAAACCGTTTCTTTTTCCCTCGAAATACTCATTCAGTTGAGAAACAGCATCACTTAAAATTTTTGGAATTATTGTCGAAACTTCCCCTTCATCAGAAACTGAAATTACTGAAACACCCTGTTCATCTCCGATAACCGTAGCAATTCCCAAAGGCGTTTTGATGTACACTGTTTCCATTGAATAAAAATAATAAATTAAATCGCTTACTTAACAAAGAACACTAAAAGTCCAGAAATAAAATCATTTAAAAAACATTCCTAAACAAAAAACCACCTCAACTGAGATGGTTCTTATTTTATAGCCCCGATAGAAGCGACATTCTTTATGTTTTTTTAAACATAAAGATAGAGCGGATAACGGGATTAGCTCCAAAAAAAAGCCTTGATTATTTCAAGTTTGAATAAACATATGCTTCTATGGCTTCCAGCTCCTCATCAGACATAGCCTTTGTTACGACAAAATTTGTTTTCATCACTTCGTATTGGCTTGG
>JBLIHD010000222.1:0-3961 GCA_047636335.1 Flavobacterium sp. | reverse complement strand
TTGTCTATGGTTCGCAAGCAAAGTATTATTTAGGTTTTATTGCTTATGAGGGAGACGATTACAAAGAAGCGACGAAATATTTTGATGAAGTTTCAGGAGAAGAAAAATACAAAGAAAAGTTGTCGTATTATCAGGCTGATATGAGTTTTAAGCTTGGTTATTTTCAAAAAGCAATTGAGTTGGGCGATAAAGCAATGGCTAACTCAAATGCTGTTGAAAGGTCGGAATTGAGTAAAATAATCGGAGAAAGCTATTTTAATTTAAAGCAATACGATAAAGCGGTCCCTTATCTAGCGGCTTATAATGGCAAAAAAGGAAGGTGGAATAATGCTGACTTTTACCAGTTGGGATATGCATATTACAAACAAAATGATTTTGAAAATGCTATTTCCCAATTCAACAAAATCATAAACGGAAAAGATTTTGTGGCACAAAACGCCTACTACCATTTAGGGGAAAGCTATTTAAAATTGGATAAAAAACAAGAGGCTTTGAATGCGTTCAAGAATGCGTCTGAAATGTCATTTGAGATCTCGATACAAGAAGATGCTGGCTTAAATTATGCCAAATTAAGTTATGAGGTTGGAAATTCATACCAAAGTGTTCCGGCAGTTTTATTGAGTTTTATAAAAAAATACCCGAATAACGCCAATCGTTCCGTAATTGAAAAATTATTGATCGACTCGTATATATCTTCCAAAAATTATAAAGAAGCATTGGTTTTATTGGAAAAAAACAAAAGCCCAGAAAACAGGCTAGCGTACCAAAAAGTTACTTTTTACAGAGGTTTAGAATTATATGCGGACAGAAATTTTCAAGAGGCTGCAACTATGTTCAAGAAATCCATCGACGGGCAAATAGATGCTGATTTTGCGGCAAGATCCACTTTCTGGAAAGGAGAAACAGAATATGTTTTGGATGATTATAGAAACGCCTTATTGAGTTATAAGCAATTTGCAGGTTTAGCTCGAGGCCGTACTGTTTCGGAATTTAAAAACATCAATTACAATATAGCATATGCCTATTTCAAATTGAAGGAATATGATCAAGCGGGAGATTATTTTCAAATTCAGATCGAAGCGGTAAAAGACGACAAAGTACGATTAAATGACAGTTATTTGCGATTAGGCGATTGCCGATTTGTAACTTCAAAATATTGGCCAGCGATGGAAGCCTACAATAAAGTAATAGAATCTAAGGGCTTGGATGCTGATTACGCTTATTATCAAAAAGCGATGTGTTATGGTTTTATCTCTAAAAACGACAAGAAAATTGACGAGTTGAATTCCTTTTTGCAATTGTACCCAAAGTCAAGTTACCGCGACGACGCGATGTACGAATTGGCAAATACCTATGTGGCCAACAAACAGCAGGATCTCGCCTTGAAAACTTTTGATCGATTAATCGGCGAATATAAAATCGGCTCTTATACGGCAAAATCAATTTTAAGACAAGGGTTGATTTATTACAATTCAGATAGAAATAATGAAGCGTTAGACAAATTTAAAAAAGTGACAGCTGATTTTCCTAAATCCCCGGAAGCCCTAGAAGCGGTATCAACTGCAAGATTGATATATGTTGATGGAGGAAGGGTAGATGAATATGCGACTTGGGTACGGACATTAGATTTCGTTACGGTTACGGACGTGGAATTGGATAACGATTCTTATGAATCGGCAGCAAAACAATTCGAACAAAACAATAATAAACAGGCTATTTCAGGATTTAACGCTTACATCTCCAGCTTTCCAAGAGGAATGCACTCACTGCAGGCTAATTTTTATTTGGCGCAAGTCTACTATTCTGAAGGACAAAAAGACAGGTCTATTTTACATTATCAATTTGTTATTGACCAACCAAGAAGCGAATTTACAGAGCAATCTTTGGCGAGATTGTCGCAAGTTTTATTAGATAACAATGAAAAAGCAAAAGCTATTCCGGTATTACTTCGCTTAGAAAACGAAGCTGATTTTCCTCAAAACAAAGTGTTTGCGCAGTCTAATTTAATGAAATGTTATTATGATAAAAAAGACTATTCTAATTCCGTTGTCTACGCCGAGAAAGTTTTGAATAATGCCAAAACGGATGATAATGTAAAAAGTGATGCTCAAATTATCATCGCTCGTTCAGCAATGCAAACTGGTGATGAAGTGAAAGCCAGGTCTGGATATGCTAAACTTCTTAGTGTTGCTAATGGAGAATTAGCAGCCGAAGCGTTGTATTATGATGCTTATTTTAAAAATAAAGAAGGGAAGTTTGAATCGTCAAATGTTGCGGTTCAAAAACTCGCTAAAAATTATTCAAGTTACCGTTATTTCGGAGCGAAGGGATTAATTCTTATGGCAGGAAATTTCTATGGTCTGAAAGATAGTTTTCAAGCGACTTATATTTTGGACAATGTAATTCAAAATTTCACTGATTTTCCAGATGTTGTTTCAGAAGCACAGAAGGAATTGGACGCAATTAAAATAGAAGAGTCTAAAACTAATTCATCGATCATAAAGTAACTAAGTCAGATAATTGAAGTAAGAAAGCTAGAGAAACAGGTTTGATGTTTTTTAAATAACTGACATCCAAAAATATAGGGAATGAATATATCTTTTTACATTGTAGATGTTTTTGCAGAGAAAAAATATGCAGGCAATCAATTGGCTGTTTTTATGGGAGCAGATGATTTAAGTACAGAAGAAATGCAAAAAATAGCATGCGAAATTAACTTTGCCGAAAGTACATTTGTTACAAAGTTAAAACCAGAAAATAATGCTGCAGAGATTAGAATTTTCACTCCAGAGCATGAAATGCAATTTGCTGGACATCCTATTATAGGAACTTCGTGGGTTTTAATGAATAAGGTTTTTAAGAGTCAACCTCAAAGCTGTTCTTTGTCAGTTCCAATAGGTGCAATTCCTGTTCATCAATCTGGAGACTTGGTTTGGTTGCAGGCTTCACAGCCAAAGTTTTTAAAAACTTTCTTTAAAGAAGATCTTTTGTCATTCAGCAATTTATGTCTTGGGGATTTTGATGCTGATTTCCCCATTCAAGAGGTGACTACAGGCAGCGCCTTCGTTATTATTCCTCTCAAAAATAAAAAAGCTATTGAAGAAATAAAATTTGATCTGATTAAAATGAACGATTGGTTGCAAACGAACTGTGAAACAAAACACAGAGCCTTGTACTTTTACTGTTTCCACGAAAAAAAGCTTATTACTAGGATGTTTTGTATTGAAAAAAATCAGCTTATAGAAGATGCAGCAACAGGAAGTGCCAGTACTTGTTTACAAGCTTTTCTTTTGAAATATTACTCTGCTGAGATTCAGACTATCAATTATCAGGGCGATTTTATAAATAGATCTTCTCAAATTTATTTTGATGGGAAAGTAACTGAAAATTATTTTGATATAAAGATTGGTGGGAAAACGCAATTCATCGCTAAAGGCGAATGGGAAGTTTAAATTACAAGTTCAAGAGATAAGAAATACCAGAAGTTTAGTGATTAGACAATTTTGAAATGTCTTGTTACTTTCTTCTTTTACAAAAAAAACATTAAATATGAAATTCAATTTCCAAGATAAAATTACACTTGCACTATTAATTATTTTCTTTCAGTTTTCGTTTGCTCAAAAAAAAGGGGGTAACATTGGGTCTGAAGTTGTCAACGTTGTTAAGCCATATACGCCAACATTATCTGATGCGTTCAAAGTGCAGCAAATGCCCGTACTTGACGACGAGGGGAATACCAAAAAAGAAAAGGTTAATTATTCTATTTTCTCTTTTCCGGTCGCTTCCACTTTTGCGCCTTCCAAAGGAAAAGCAGAGGGCGTTGATAAATTGAGGCAAGCACATTTGTTTGATAATTATGCCACCTTGGGATTTGGAAATTACAGAACATTAAATGCCGAATTGTTCGTAAACCAAGATTTGGGGAATAACGATTATGTGGGTGGTATGTTTCGCCATCTTT
>JBLIHD010000221.1:0-3963 GCA_047636335.1 Flavobacterium sp. | reverse complement strand
GGTATCGCAGGTTCCACAAAAATTGGTAAAAAATGTATGATCGGCGGACAGGTGGGAATTGCAGGGCATTTAACCATAGGTAATAATGTTCGTATTCAAGCGCAATCCGGTGTCGGAAGAAATATTAAAGACGATGAAATCCTGCAGGGAAGCCCAACATTTGGGTATAATGATTTCAGCAAATCATATGTTTATTTTAAGAATTTGCCGAAAATTGTTGCAGAAATAGAAGAATTAAAGAAACAAATAACAAACCAAAAAAACGGTAATAATGGTTAAACAGAAGACTATCAATACAGAAATCTCCCTTACTGGAGTTGGATTACACACCGGTAAAGAGGTTCTAATGACTTTCAAGCCGGCTCCAATTAATAATGGATTCACTTTTGTCAGAGTAGACCTCGAGGGACAACCTGTTGTTGAAGCTGACGCGAATTATGTCGTTAACACGCAAAGAGGGACTAACTTAGAAAAACTTGGGGTAAAAATTCAAACCCCAGAACATGTTCTGGCGGCATTAGTAGGTTGCGATTTGGACAACGTGATTATTGAGCTAAATGCTTCTGAGCTACCAATAATGGACGGTTCGTCCAAGTACTTTGTAGAAGCTCTCGAAAAAGCCGGAGTCGAAGAGCAAAATGCGAAACGAAAGATATATGTAGTGAAAGAAGTCATTTCTTATACTGATGAAGATTCGGGAAGTGAAATATTGATTATGCCAAGTGACCATTATTGCGTTACTGCTATGGTTGATTTTGGCACTAAAATATTAGGCACCCAAAATGCCAACATGAAAAGTATTGGCGATTTTAAAACGGAAATATCTGAGTCAAGAACCTTTAGTTTTTTACATGAATTAGAAGAATTGTTAGACAATGGACTAATTAAAGGAGGCGACTTGAATAATGCTATTGTATATGTTGATAAAGAGATATCTGAATCTACAATGAAGAACTTGAAAGAGGCGTTCGGAAAAGATACTATTAAAGTCAAATCTAATGGGATATTAGATAACCTTACGTTGCATTACCCTAATGAGGCTGCAAGACACAAACTGCTTGATGTAGTTGGTGATTTGGCTTTGATCGGGACAAAAATACAAGGTAAGGTTATAGCTAATAAGCCAGGTCATTTTGTCAATACTCAGTTTGCAAAAAAAATGGCGAAAATCATCAAAATAGAACAAAGAAATTATGTTCCTGTTTACGATTTAAATTTGGAGCCGTTGATGGACATTCATAAAATCATGTCGGTGCTTCCACATAGACCTCCATTTTTATTGATTGACAGAATCATAGAAATGTCCGAAAGTCATGTGGTGGGAATGAAGAATGTAACAATGAACGAAAATTTCTTTGTTGGCCATTTTCCAGAAGCTCCAGTTATGCCGGGTGTCTTAATTGTTGAAGCTATGGCGCAAACAGGAGGTATATTAGTGTTAAGCACAGTTCCGGATCCAGAAAATTATTTGACTTATTTTATGAAAATAGACAATGTCAAATTCAAACACAAAGTCTTACCTGGGGATACCTTGATATTTAAATGCGATTTAATTACGCCTATCAGAAGAGGAATTTGTCACATGCAGGCCAACGCTTATGCGAATGGAAAACTGGTTGCAGAAGCAGAATTAATGGCTCAAATTGCCAAAAAGTAATAAATTTAAGATTAGGGTAAGAAACTCGAAATTAAACGTTCAAATTTTTTATCATGAATATAAAAAACATAAAAATAAGTAGATGAATCAACCCTTAGCATATGTTCATCCTGGTGCGAAAATAGCCAAAAATGTTGTCATTGAGCCTTTTACGACCATTCATAATAACGTAGTTATTGGAGATGGAACTTGGATAGGTTCTAATGTTACCATTATGGAAGGCGCAAGAATTGGAAAAAATTGTAATATATTTCCTGGGGCAGTTATCTCTGCAGTTCCACAGGATTTAAAGTTTGGCGGAGAGGAATCACTTGCTATCATTGGTGATAACTGTACCATTAGAGAATGCGTTACAATAAACCGTGGTACGATAGCATCCGGTCAGACAACACTTGGAAAGAATTGTTTGGTTATGGCAACGGCACATATTGCCCATGATTGTCATATCGGCGACAATGTTATTATTGTAAATGGCGTGGCCTTAGCAGGACATGTAACAGTTGGTAAATTCGCTGTGATTGGTGGATTGGCAGCAGTGCACCAGTTTATCCACATTGGCGACCATGCAATGATTTCGGGCGGTTCATTAGTCAGAAAGGATGTTCCCCCATTTACAAAAGCGGCGAAAGAGCCTTTGTCTTATGTTGGGATTAATTCTGTAGGCTTGAGAAGAAGGGGGTTTACGACTGAAAAAATTAAAGAGGTTCAAGATATTTATAGAATTTTGTACCAAAAAAACTATAACACCACGCAGGCAATAGGAATTATCGAAGCAGAGATGGAAGCAACTCCTGAGCGTGACGAAATTCTGGATTTTATCAGAAATTCATCTAGAGGGGTTATGAAAGGGTATACCGGAAATTACTAAAAAAAAAGTTAATTGTATATTTATTAAATATTTGACAAATTAACGAACCAAGAAATTAACGAATCAATAAAAAACAATAAAATGGCATCTACATCAGACATCAAAAACGGATTGTGCATCAAGTATAATAATGACATCTATAAAATCATAGAATTTCTTCATGTTAAACCAGGAAAAGGGCCCGCTTTTGTGAGGACAAAACTGAGAAGTTTAAGCAATGGAAAAGTTTTGGACAATACGTTTTCAGCTGGTCATAAAATTGAAGAAGTACGAGTTGAAAACCATAAATATCAATATTTATATCCAGAAGGGGATGATTTCCATTTTATGAATACAGAAACTTTCGAACAAATATCTTTGAATAAAAACATTTTGGATTCGCCGGACTTGTTGAAAGAAGGAGAAACCGTAATGGTAAGTATCAATACGGAGACTGAATTGCCTTTGTCTGTTGATATGCCGTCTTCAGTTATTCTTGAAGTGACATATGCGGAACCGGGAATTAAAGGAAATACGGCTACGAATGCCACGAAATCCGCAACTGTTGAAACTGGAGCTACCGTAAACGTACCTTTGTTCATCAATGAAGGGGATAAAATTAAAATAGATACCGCATCAGGTAACTATATGGAGCGCGTTAAAGAATAGTTTGCAGTGGTCAGTATTCAGTTTGCAGTCAGACTGAATAGTGACCACTGATCAATGAATAGTAAATTTATGAAATTTAATAAAGTACATTCTTTACAAGAAATTGCAAGTTTGCTTAAGTGCGAATCTGTAGGCGATAAAAATTTTGAGATTTCAGGCATGAACGAAATTCATGTTGTAGAAAGAGGTGATATCGTTTTTGTGGATCATCCCAAATATTATGATAAAGCATTAAAGTCAGCCGCAACAATCATTCTGATCAATAAAAAAGTAGATTGTCCTGTGGGAAAAGCACTTTTGATATCTGACGATCCTTTCAGGGATTTTAATAAATTAACGAATCATTTCAAACCTTTTCAGCTTTCTAATACTTCAATTTCCGCTTCGGCAATTGTAGGTCAAGGCACTGTAATACAGCCAAATGCTTTCGTTGGAAACCACGTCGTGATTGGTAGAAATTGTATTATTCATTCTAATGTTTCCATTTATGACCATACAGTGATTGGAGATAACGTAATAATTCATGCCGGAACCGTTATAGGGGCCGATGCTTTCTATTACAAAAAGCGGGAGGATGGTTTTGACCAATTGCTTTCGGGCGGCAGGGTTGTTATAAAAGACAATGTGGGGATTGGTGCCCTATGCACTATAGATAAAGGGGTCACTGGCGATACAACCATCGGCGAAGGAACAAAAATCGATAATCAGGTGCACGTTGGCCATGACACGGTTATTGGAAAAAAATGTTTGATAGCTTCCCAAACAGGTATTGCAGGTTGTGTAATTATTG
>JBLIHD010000220.1:0-3982 GCA_047636335.1 Flavobacterium sp. | reverse complement strand
GAACCTACTTTTGGTAATTCACCTGATGTGTGAATCGGGTTTCCCCCTAATGTTATTGAAGCCATAATGTTTTTTTTTATTGAAGTTCAAAAGTATGAAAATTATTTAAGAATCAGTCCCGAAACTTCGGTATAAAGTTGCATATTTCAGAACTGTCCCCAAACTATAGTAAACCGATTCCCTTTTGACCAATGCGTTAGAAACAAAAAAAAACGCAGTTATTTCTAAGTGCGTTTCTTCTGTAACTACAATAAAACTTGTTTTTTTTATTTGTCGATTGAACCTAAAACTCGTTTCATGAAAGTGTTTAATGCTTCTTTTTTGTCTGTGCCGTTTTTGACCATTTTATGTACCTCCAACGCGCCATACATATTAGAAATTAATTCTCCTATAACATCCAGTTCCTCATCTTTTAATGAAGGAATTTCAGTCATCGCTTCCAAAACATCTATCGTTTCAATGATGTAGTCTTGGTCGTTTTCTTCTATGAACTGCGTCAAGTGCTTGATTACGGGTAATTTCATGTTTGTATGTTTGAGGTTTAAGGTTTCAAAAGTGTAAGGTTTGTGGGCTTCCAACGAAAATCATTTTTTTCAAGTTTAACGTTAAACGGGATCAGATTGTCACGAAGCTTTAAACTTTATACAAAGGAAATTTTAAACAATTTCGTTCACTAATTCAATTAGTACTTCTTGTTTGTTGGTTTGCGTCTCATTCACCAATTTTCCATTCACAAAAGTGGCAAAAGTAGGCAGGTTGCTCACGTTAGCCAGTTTTCTTGATTCGGGGGAGTTTTCGGCATCAATAAGTACGAAAGCGATCGTTTCGTTTTCTGAAGCCAATCTTTTGAATTTTGGTTTCATTATTCTGCAATTCCCGCACCAAGAGGCTGAAAATTGAACAACGACTTTATCATTCTGGGATATTAAATCGCCTAGAGTGTCTTCGGTTAAATCTATTAACATAGTTATTTTTTTTAGTTGCAAAAGTTCAGGGGAACAAAGTTGCAAAGGTTTTTAAAAATTTTCAAAGAGACAAAGTTGCAAAGGGTATGATAAATCAGATTTATAACCCAAAGTTAAAATTTTGAAGCTGTATGCCATTGCAACTTTATCCTCATAAAAAATTAGTTTAAGCTTAAGTATTCAGCAGTGCTTTGTCTGTCGGCACTCATTGCTTCTTTTCCAGCTTCCCAGTTTGCAGGACAAACCTCGCCTTTTTCTTGGATATGGGTATAAGCATCAACCATACGCAAGTATTCGTTTACGTTACGGCCTAATGGCATATCGTTAACACTTTCGTGGAAAATTTTTCCGGTTTCGTCAATTAAATAAGTTGCTCTGAAAGTAACGTTAGACCCTTCAATCATAACTGAATCAGTTTCTTCGCTATACTCAGTTGATTCAATATCAAGAATACCTAAGATATTAGATAGATTTCTGTTAGTGTCGGCAAGGATAGGGTAAGTAACGCCTTCAATTCCACCGTTGTTTTTTGGAGTATTCAACCAGGCAAAGTGTACTTCATTAGTGTCGCAAGAAGCACCAATCACTATTGTGTTTCTTTTTTCAAATTCAGCTAATTCAGCTTGAAAAGCATGTAGTTCTGTTGGGCAAACAAAAGTAAAATCCTTTGGGTACCAAAATAAAAGCACTTTTTTGTTGTTTTTTGTAGCTTCTTCAAAAATGTTTATTTTCATGTTGTCTCCCATTTCTGAGATAGCATCAATCGCAATACTTGGGAATTTTTTTCCTACTAATGACATAATTATAATTTTAATTGTTTTTTTAATATTGTGCAAAAGTAGGCTATATGAAAGGCTGTAAAGTATTGGTTTTGATTATATATTCTTATCTAATTATAGCTTTTCATTATTGGTATAAACCATAAAGCCATAACTAGTGATAAGTCATGGCTTTATGGTTTATGTTGAACCGTGAATATCTTTTTTGTGTTATGTTTTATTGCTGACCAATTGTCTAATCTTGATGTTGAATGCTGCAAAGAGTAACGTCATAAACGGGCTCATAAGATTAAAAAAGGCATATGGTAAATAATCAAGTGTTGAAACTCCTAGTGTGCCCGACTGATAAGCACCGCAAGTATTCCATGGAATCAATACAGAGGTTACTGTTCCAGCATCTTCTAACGTTCTACTTAAATTTTCTGGAGCAAGACCTTTGTCTTCGTATGCTTTTGCAAACATTTTACCCGGCACTACAATGGCTAAATATTGATCTGAAGCGGTAATGTTCAGGGCCAAACAACTTCCCACTGTTGAGGCAAACAATCCAAAAGTGGTATGTGCCATAGTTAAAAGAGTCTGACTTATTCTAGCTAAAGCTCCAATTGCATCCATAATTCCGCCAAAAACCATCGCGCAAATAATTAGCCAAATGGTTCCTAACATCTTTTGCATCCCACCAGATGTGAATAGATCGGCAAGCGTTTTGTTTTCGGTTGGTATCGCCACTTTACCAGTAATTGCATCCATGACTCCTTTGTAACCGGATTCAAACGTCATTTGGTCCACACCAGCAATTTGATTGAGGATATGTGGTTGAAATAGGATTGCAAAAATAGCGGCTAGTAGTGTACCCACTAAAAGCGCAATTAAGGGTTCCGTTTTTTTGATGATTAAGCCTATTACGATTACGGGCACCAAGAATAACCACGGCGAAATCGTGAATGAAGCTTCAATATCAGATAAAAGGAGAGCAATATTAACATTTCCATTTATTTCAACGGATAAACCTAAAAATATGAAGATAATCAGCGTTATAAGGTAAGTTGGTATCGTCGTTAGGGTCATGTACCTGATGTGTGTAAACAAATCGGTACCGGCCATGGCAGGGGCAAGATTAGTTGTATCTGACATGGGAGATAACTTATCTCCAAAATAGGCTCCAGAAATAACGGCTCCTGCTACCATTCCCAAATCGAAACCTAATGCTCCTCCAACACCGATTAATGCAATCCCGACGGTAGCACTAGTTGTCCAAGAACTCCCAGTGGCAATAGAAATGATCGAACAGATGATCAAAGTGGCTGGTAAAAATATGGCAGGACTTAAAATCTGCAATCCGTAATATATCATCGAAGGAATTATTCCGCTCACTAACCAGGTTCCCGCCAATGCGCCGACCATTAGTAATATAAGTATTGCGCCTACGGTTGATTTAATGTTTTCGGCCACTTCTTCCATCATTTTTTCGAAGCTGACTTTATTAAAAAAGCCCACAATAGCTGCAACGGCAGCACCTAACAGAAGAACAAATTGATTACTCCCGCTCAAAGCCTCATCTCCATAAACTGCCACATTGTAACCTAACATGGCTATAAGTGCCACTACTGGAATTAAAGCTTCCGTTATCGATAATTCTCCGTTTCTCTTTATATTGGTGTTCATGCTTTATCGTTTGAGTTTGCAATATAGATAAAAATCCGGGTAAAAGCCTAAAGAGGTTTTTAAGAAACGGATTATTTGTCGGCTGTGTTTTCAATAAGAGTGGCGGTTTTTAAAGAGCTTTTTTTTAAGCTTACGGATTGATTTTGAGTCGGTTTTGATGTGTAATGCAATTGTTTAAACTGCAATAAAATAAATATTCTTTAACAATGGCGGAAAATGTTTTTTTTCTTAAATACTTCTAAATTCCACTGATTTGTACCGGCAAAGTCCCTTTGCATAAAGTGTCGTTTAGTAATTGCATTGCGGCACTCTCTTGAAACTCGATAAAATCCTGATAGACCTGGACAATTCCGGCAGCCAATTGCAAATTGTTGATAAGCTGCAATGCGTAAGGGTTTCCAAACGCGTAAACCACGCATTTTTTTGATCGCAGTAAGTAGTTCAAAAGGGATAAAACCTCAGGCGCTAAGTCGAAATTATTCATCGGTTTCGCTTTCGGAACATATAAAGCAACAAGAACGGTGTCGAATGGGTCGAGGTCTTTCTCCAAAGAGGCGAAGATTTGATCCGTTA
>JBLIHD010000219.1:0-3983 GCA_047636335.1 Flavobacterium sp. | reverse complement strand
ACACTGCAGCGCGTACTGTGCTTAAAAATGGCAACTGGTTTATCATTTGAAAGTGTAATGATTTGATTCAGCTGTCCCAAATCAGTTAAGTTGTTCCAGTCCATTTTAGCCGGAGCATCATTTTGGTTCTCTGAACCACTAAAAATATTTTTAAAAAAACTCATTTTTTCTATTTAATTAAGTCATTACGACTAGTTTATATGAAAATAATCCTGTCTTATACGCCATTTTATCCGTAGTATTGTATTGGAATACAACTTGATTATCAAGCAGCAAAGTTACCATAATAACTCCGAAAATTATAAAATCATGAATATAAATAAATTTACCATAAAATCGCAGGAAGCCATACAACTATCCCAACAATTGGCCCAAGGTTTTGGCCAGCAGCAAATAGAAAACGAACACATTTTCAAAGCTATTTTTGATGTGGACGAAAATGTGGCCCCTTTTATTTTAAAGAAACTGAATGTTAACGTGCCTTTATTTATCCAAATTTTGGACAGCACCATCCAAAGTTTTCCTAAAGTTAGCGGTGGCGAAATTATGCTTTCCAGGACGGCGAACTCTGCCTTGAACGAAGCGGAAATTATTGCCAAGAACATGAATGATGAATTCGTTTCTATTGAGCATTTGATATTGGCAATTTTTGCCTCCAAAAGTAAAGTGGCGCAAATATTAAAAGACCAGGGAGTTACTGAAAAAGGACTGAAAGCTGCTATTGATGAATTGAGAAAAGGAGAAAGAGTAACCTCGGCCTCCGCCGAAGAAACTTATAATTCGCTTAATAAATATGCAAAAAATCTAAACGAACTGGCCAAAGCCGGAAAGTTGGACCCCGTCATCGGACGTGGGGAGGAAATTCGACGTGTATTGCAAATACTGACTCGTAGAACCAAAAACAACCCGATGCTTGTAGGCGAACCGGGAGTGGGTAAAACCGCCATTGCAGAAGGTTTGGCTCATCGAATTGTGGACGGGGACATCCCGGAAAACCTGAAAAACAAAATTGTGTTTTCCCTTGATATGGGCGCCCTGATCGCCGGAGCAAAATACAAAGGGGAATTCGAGGAGCGACTGAAAGCCGTCATAAAAGAAGTGACTTCCGCAGAAGGGGACATTGTGCTATTCATTGACGAAATCCACACTTTAGTAGGCGCTGGTGGTGGCGAAGGAGCCATGGATGCCGCCAATATCCTGAAACCCGCACTGGCTCGTGGAGAATTAAGGGCCATCGGTGCGACAACCCTAGACGAATACCAGAAATATTTTGAAAAAGACAAAGCGCTCGAAAGACGGTTCCAAAAAATTATAATCGAAGAGCCCGACACAGAAAGTGCCATTTCCATTTTGCGCGGTATAAAGGATAAATACGAGACGCACCATAAAGTGCAGATAAAAGATGAAGCCATTATTGCTGCTGTCGAACTTTCCCAACGCTATATTACCAATCGTTTCCTTCCAGACAAGGCTATCGATTTGATGGATGAGGCAGCTTCTAAAATTCGCATGGAAATCAATTCAAAACCGGAAGAACTTGATGTTTTGGACAGAAAGGTAATGCAGTTGGAGATTGAAATCGAAGCCATAAAAAGAGAAAAAGACGAAAGCAAGCTCAAGATACTGGGAATGGATTTGGCCAATCTCAAAGAGGATCGAAACAAAATATTTGCCAAATGGAAATCAGAGAAAGACGTGGTTGATAACATTCAAGGCATCAAAACCGAAATTGAAGATTTCAAGTATGAAGCG
Organism: Flavobacterium sp.; assembly: GCA_047636335.1. Lineage (GTDB taxonomy): Bacteria > Bacteroidota > Bacteroidia > Flavobacteriales > Flavobacteriaceae > Flavobacterium. Next base: position 2,231 of record JBLIHD010000219.1, on the reverse strand, counting down.
GAGCGTGCGGAACGCGAAGGGGATTACGGGAAAGTGGCTGAAATTCGCTATGGAAAGATAAAAGAAGCCCAAGAACGCCTAGACGTATTACACAAGGAACTAGCCGACAAACAATCTGACGGAAGCTCCTTGATTAAAGAGGAGGTCACACGGGAAGACATTGCAGAAGTGGTAGCCAAATGGACCGGAATACCCGTTATGAAAATGTTACAGGGTGAACGCGAAAAATTATTACATCTCGAAGAAGAGCTGCACCAACGTGTGGTTGGTCAGGAAGAAGCTATCGAGGCCGTAAGTGACGCGGTACGTAGAAGTCGTGCCGGACTTCAGGATATGAGAAAACCTGTTGGAACGTTCCTTTTCCTTGGGACAACGGGAGTTGGAAAAACCGAATTGGCAAAAGCCTTGGCCGAATATCTTTTTGACGACGAAAACTCCATGACACGTATCGATATGAGCGAATACCAAGAACGCCATAGCGTAAGCAGACTGGTGGGAGCGCCTCCTGGATATGTGGGCTATGAAGAAGGAGGACAACTGACCGAAGCCGTTCGCAGAAAACCGTATTCCGTGATATTATTGGATGAGATTGAAAAAGCGCATCCAGACACTTTTAATATCTTGTTACAGGTGTTGGATGAGGGAAGATTGACCGACAACAAAGGACGTCTTGCCGACTTCAAAAACACGATTATTATTATGACTTCCAATATGGGAAGCCAAATTATACAGGAAAAATTTGAAAACCTAAAGGGAAGTATGGAAGCGGCGACAGAAGCTGCAAAAGTGGAAGTTCTTGGTCTATTGAAACAAACTGTGCGTCCGGAGTTCATAAACCGTATTGATGAAATCGTTATGTTCACTCCGTTAAGCAGCGAAAACATAACTAAAATCGTGGGACTGCAACTCAAAAACGTAACTAATATGTTAGCCCTGCAAGGCATCACCATGGACGCCACTCCAGAAGCTATCGCCTATTTGGCCGAAAAAGGATTTGATCCACAATTTGGTGCCAGACCGGTAAAACGAGTAATACAACGAGACGTGCTCAACAAGCTGTCTAAAGAAATTCTGGCCGGCAATATTACCACAGAAAGTATCATTCTGTTAGATTCATTTGATGGAGAACTCGTATTCAGAACGCAAACCGAATTAGTGGGATAATTAATTATAGTTTTTTGTAGTACTAAAACACCGGCCAAAAGGTTGGTGTTTTTTTTTACAGTCTTTTTTTAAGGAGCACAACAGACCGTGTTTTCATCCACTTCCCTCCCGCTGTCCGCAGTATCTTTTATGCTAAACCCCAGCACAAAAAGGATACTTGCTCCCATCGGGGCTAGCCTAGATGATGGGTATTCCCCCTCCTACATCGAAGCCGCTCCGTTTGTAAAATTAAACCTACCAAGCAAATTGAGGAAAGAGCCGCTACCGCCTCCACAAAGTCTCTCGACTTCAAAACATAAGCAGATCAGCTAACTACAATCGAAGTCCTTGCTAGGAAGGAGGCAATTACATGCAGTAAATCCGTTCCAGTATCTTGTTGGTTTTGCTTTTGATTGTGAGATTGCCACGTTCCTCGCAATGACCGAACAAAAGTCAATAACAGCCCCTAGTCCTGCACTCCTAGCAGTAACTGCTACGTGCTCTTCAGAGTGTATCCCACTAAAGCTGCGCAAATGTCCCCTCACTTTGCGCAATTTTTTTGTCAGATAAACAAAATTAAGCTTCGCATAACCAAAATTTATAAACTATTGCTCTTATTGTCCGTTAAAACAGAATCTCTTTCAGATGAATAAGGATCTGACAAATATACATCATAATCATCCAGAAAGTGATGATACAATTCTTTAGGAAACTTAGTTACTAAAAAAACATCTTGAAATAGTTTCAAAATAAAAAAGCCTCGATAATTCGAGGCTTTAGTTATCTTGATAATTAATTCCCAATTACTTAGGCATTACTACGCTGCTTATTACATGAATTACACCATTACCAGCCATAACGTCTGTGGCAACAATTTCACTATAATTCCCGTTTGTGTCTTTCAACCAAATTTTATCGTCTTTTTGAACTACAGTCAACACTTGACCGTTTAACGCTTTCAATTCTACCGTTCCATTACCTTTCTTCAACGCGGCAACAACATCAGTAGCGGCCAATTTTCCCGATACAACGTGATATGTCAAGATATTAGCTAATGCTTTTTGGTTTTTTGCTTCTAAAAGAGAGTT